>NZ_LNVH01000005.1:0-151815 GCF_002093575.1 Streptococcus oralis subsp. tigurinus
CTAATTCAAAAAGTCGTATTTAAGGCTTGTCGTTTTAGAGCTGTGTTGTTTCGAATGGTTCCAAAACCTCATCGACTACCCAATCGTATTGCAAGAGGTTTTAGAGCTGTGTTGTTTCGAATGGTTCCAAAACCTTGAGTGTCTTTTTGTACTTCTTTGGGCAGTTTTAGAGCTGTGTTGTTTCGAATGGTTCCAAAACGTATTGTTGACCTTGATACTGGAGAGATTAGTTTTAGAGCTGTGTTGTTTCGAATGGTTCCAAAACAAAACGCACAGGTGTTAAAACAACAGATGTGTTTTAGAGCTGTGTTGTTTCGAATGGTTCCAAAACATTGCTAAAATCAAGCATTACCAGTCGCTCGTTTTAGAGCTGTGTTGTTTCGAATGGTTCCAAAACCTAATTCAAAAAGTCGTATTTAAGGCTTGTCGTTTTAGAGCTGTGTTGTTTCGAATGGTTCCAAAACCTCATCGACTACCCAATCGTATTGCAAGAGGTTATAGAGCTGTGTTGTTTCGAATGGTTCCAAAACTGATCGCGCCAATCGCTGAACGGAATAGCTGTTTTAGAGCTGTGTTGTTTCGAATGGTTCCAAAACATTAGTTCTGACGATTTTGCTAAACTCTTTGTTTTAGAGCTGTGTTGTTTCGAATGGTTCCAAAACTCAGAGTCTTACCTAGCCATGTGTACTCTTGTTTTAGAGCTGTGTTGTTTCGAATGGTTCCAAAACGTCTCATTCAATCGTTCCACAGTTCAGTCGGTTTTAGAGCTGTGTTGTTTCGAATGGTTCCAAAACCAAAAAACTCCACCAGTCCCGGTGGAGTTAGTTTTAGAGCTGTGTTGTTTCGAATGGTTCCAAAACACATCGCTCTACGTGTCAATGGGAATTCCAGTTTTAGAGCTGTGTTGTTTCGAATGGTTCCAAAACCAATCGATGTAGAAGGCTATGAACAAGCTAGTTTTAGAGCTGTGTTGTTTCGAATGGTTCCAAAACGGAGATATCAATCCTTTTAGTGTAGCAAAAGTTTTAGAGCTGTGTTGTTTCGAATGGTTCCAAAACCCATTGAACCGGTAGACATACTGAACTATATGTTTTAGAGCTGTGTTGTTTCGAATGGTTCCAAAACCCTCCAAAGCTACGACAGTCTTATCACGCAGTTTTAGAGCTGTGTTGTTTCGAATGGTTCCAAAACCTTCGATGTAACCGACTTGAACGCAGACTAGTTTTAGAGCTGTGTTGTTTCGAATGGTTCCAAAACGGACGCAGTAACGTTCTTTGAACGCCGAAAGTTTTAGAGCTGTGTTGTTTCGAATGGTTCCAAAACTAGTGATGGACAATATGCTTCGGCGAACCAGTTTTAGAGCTGTGTTGTTTCGAATGGTTCCAAAACTTCCGTGCAGCAGTATCGCCAGGCGTGTCTGTTTTAGAGCTGTGTTGTTTCGAATGGTTCCAAAACAGCCCGCGAGGCTACTAAGGCTGGACTTCCGTTTTAGAGCTGTGTTGTTTCGAATGGTTCCAAAACTGAAGTATGTCGCACCGGTTGCTCACTCGAGTTTTAGAGCTGTGTTGTTTCGAATGGTTCCAAAACATCAATACAGAAATGACAGTAGAGGAATACGTTTTAGAGCTGTGTTGTTTCGAATGGTTCCAAAACTTGAACGTGAGAATGCTAAGTTGGCAGCCAGTTTTAGAGCTGTGTTGTTTCGAATGGTTCCAAAACAGTCAATACTTGTCTTGATTTCTTTTAGCTGTTTTAGAGCTGTGTTGTTTCGAATGGTTCCAATCTACACAAAAAGCTACTCATTCTTTGGGTAGCTTTTTAACTATCCCCCTACACATAGCTCATTCCCTTATAGCAAAGGAAAACGGCTAGTGCGATAAAAAGTACAGTTGCTCCAATTCGCTGGCTGGTACTATACATCTTCCTCTCCCATTTGACTGGAAAAATGACTGCTAGAAAAGCACCGCCTACTGCACCTCCGATATGGCCTGCTAGGCTGATTCCTGGAATCAGAATACTTCCAATGATATTTATCACGAAAAGTGTCAGATAGGATTGCCCCAACTGCTGGATATAGGGGCTACGAGTTGCATAACGCAAGACGATAATCGCAGCAAATAACCCATAGAGAGAAGTGGAGGCCCCTGCTGCTAGGACTTTCGGTGTGAAAGCAAAAACAAAGAGATTGCCCATCATTCCTGATAAGAGATAGAGAAAAAAGAACTGCTTGGAGCCGAAAATCTCCTCCACCTGTCGTCCAAGAAAGTAGAGCGAAATCATATTGACAATGAAATGTTCCCAACCGATATGCACAAATATAGCCGAAAAAAGGCGCCACATCTGCTCTGGGAACAGGCGAATGATCGGTCCATACATAGCTCCAAACTGAAACAGAGTTTTGGCCTGATCAAAGTTGATACCCGTAGTAATCAGCATCAGTAAAAATACAAGGCCAGTCACTAGGAGGAAAAAACTGGTCACAGGGTAACGTTTATCAAAGATTTCCTTCATAGATCAATACCTCCTGAACGGGAATATCGTGGCTATCTGGATTAAATGTTTGGATTTGACAAGGATAGATTGTACTCATGGTATGCCCAGCAAAATGTTCCAGATAGCGGTCGTAGTAGCCTCCACCATATCCGATTCGATAGCCCTCTGTTGTAAAAGCCAAGCCCGGAACATGGATTAAATCAATTTGAGACGGATCCACCACTTCCAAGTCTCCTTGCGGTTCCAGTAAACCAAAGGAAGTTTTTAGCAACTGCTGCGGATTATAGACCACAAACTCCATGCGCCCCTTGGGATAGGTTTTGGGTATCAGGACCTTCTTGCCGTCCTTCAGTGCCTGCTCAATCAGTTCTTGCGTTTGAAATTCATGCGGAAAGGAGAGATAAGTTGCGATGACCTTAGCTTCTTGGTAAAAGGGGTGATTTAAAAATCGCTCAGTTAAAGCTCGATCCATAGCCTGTTTTTGCTCCTGAGATAGAGTCTTCATTTCTTGCAAAATTTTCTTGCGTAGTTCTGCTTTCATAGACAATCCCTCTTACTCTGCTGCCTTCTTTTTCAGGAAACTAGAGACCGCATCTACCCCAATGGCTAAGGCTTCTTCCTTAGGGCTCATCTGAGGGTGATGAAGGGCGTAGGGACTATCGATACCTAGCCAGAACATAACGCCATCTACCTTCGAAAGGAGATAACCAAAGTCCTCACCAGTCATAGCAGGCTCGATATCAATCAACTCGATTCCCTCTTTTTCTTCAAAGAAATCCATCAGTTCACGCGCCAAGGCTGGATTGTTCTCCACAGGTAGGTAGCCTCCTTGCTTGAGTTCCACTTCGACTTCCATATCAAAGGCTGCTGCAACCCCTTCTGCGACTGTCTTGACTCTTTTTTGTACCAAGAGGCTCATGTCCTGAGTCAAGGCGCGAATGGTTCCGTGTAAAAATGCTGTGTCTGTAATGACATTGTTGGTTGTTCCAGCTTGAAAAACGCCAAAGGTCACCACCGCTCCCTCGATGGGATTAACATTGCGGCTGACAACTGACTGTACTTGGGTTACAAAGTAACTAGCAGCCACCAAGGCGTCATTGGCTTCATGCGGAAAAGCTGCATGCCCTCCTTTTCCTTTGAAACGAATCTTCACCTCACAGGTCCCTGCAAAGAGAGTGTGTGTATTGGTCGCAATCTGTCCAACCTTCAGATCTGGACGAACATGGAGACCATAAAATTGGTCTGGCAGCCAGTCCCCAAAAGCACCATCCTCATACATGAGCATGCCACCTGCTTCATTTTCTTCAGCAGGCTGAAATAGGAAGAGCAAATTATTCTTGGGTTGTTCCTCCAGGGCGCGTTCGAGACATCCTAAGGCAATGGTCATATGAAAATCATGGCCACAAGCATGCATGCGACCTTGGTGTTGAGAGGCGAAAGGCAGTCCTGTTTGTTCGACAATAGGCAGACCATCAATGTCTGTTCGCCAACCAATGGTTCGCTCCGGCTGACTTCCCTGCAGGTAGACCAAAATCCCTGTCCGCCAAGTACGAACTTGAACAAAGTTCTTGCCCGTAGTTAATTTCTCAATCACATCCAGCAAATAAGCCTGAGTCTTAAACTCCTCCAAGCCAATCTCTGGAATCTGGTGTAAATCTCGTCTAGTCTGAATCAAATCTAACATCTATCTGTCCTCCTATATAGAAGAAAGAGGCTGGAAAAAGGGTTCCGCCTCTTTTTTACTTTTACAATTACAAGGTACGAAGCGCATCCTCAAGCGCTGTTTTTTGTTGGGTTTGGGCATCAATCTCTTTGATGATACGAGCCGGAACACCTGCCACTACAACGTTTTCTGGAACATCTTGGGTAACGATAGCTCCTGCTGCAACAACTGAACCACTACCGATTTGGACCCCTTCGATCACCACTGCATTAGCACCGATAAGAACATTATCTCCAACACGGACTGGTTCAGCACTAGCTGGCTCAATCACACCTGCCAAAACCGCACCTGCACCAACGTGGCTGTTTTTTCCAACAATAGCGCGACCTCCAAGGATGGCACCCATGTCAATCATGGTTCCAGCACCAATTTCAGCACCGATATTGATAACAGCTCCCATCATGATAACAGCATTGTCACCAATTTCAACCTGGTCACGGATAATAGCACCTGGCTCGATACGTGCGTTGATATCACGTTTATCTAGTAAAGGGACTGCAGAATTACGAGCATCTTGCTCAACAACATAGTCTTGATTTTCTACCAAACCTTCGAGAAGCGGAGCTACGTCCTTCCAGTCTCCGAATAAAACATTTCCTAGTTTGACAACAGAACTAGGCACAGCAGTTGCGAGTTGCCCCTCAAAGGTTACTTTGACACTGGTTTTCTTTTCAGCATTGGCGATAAATTGGATAATTTCTTGAGCGTTCATTTTTGTAGCAGTCATAGGCGCCTCCTGGTTCGTTATAATGATACCTATTCTACCAAAAAAGGCCTCAAATTTGAAGCCTCAACTATCAAATAAGCATCTTTACTTAGCTTGTTTTGCTTCTTCTACAGATAAGAAAATCATCGGAACGATAATCAACACCATAGCTAAAGCCAAAAAACCATCCATGACCAATCCCAGAAAAAGAACACTTAATAAAGCTGAAGAAAGCGGTTCGCTAGCACTCACCACCGATACGACCAGCGGGGAAACGAGGGACACAGCCTTCATAGATAGGAAGAAGGCAAAAGCGGTGCCAAACACGGCAATCATCAGACAAATCAGCACACTTACTAGATCCACTTGAAAACTTATCCGATAAATGGGGTAAAGGAAATTACTAAAGAGTCCTGCCAGAATCATCCCCCAACCAACAGTCGGAACAAATCCGTAGCGCCGTGCAAAACGCTGGGGAAGGATAACATTAAACATGACCCCTACTGCACTGAGCAAACCTGTTACTAGAGCCAAAGGTGTCATGGATAACTGGGACAAGTCCCCTTTTGTAGCCATCAAAAAAACACCTAGCATGGCAATCAAAACATAGAAAACTGCTGTAGTCGAAGCCTTCTTCTGATAGATGATTCGATTGTAAAACAGGATAAAAACTGGGCTGATAAATTGCAAAATGGTCGCCGTCGTCGCATTGGAATACTCAACGCAGAGATAAAAGAAAAACTGCACAGAAAAAATACCTAGAATAGCATAGGCTAAAAAAGGTAGATAATTTTTTTTATCACGCCAGATGTCCAACAAGTGGCTACGCAACTGAAAAGCAGATAAACCTAAAACCAAACTCCCCGCCACTAGTAAACGCATAGAAGTAATCCATCCAGAAGACACTGGATAATGAGTGAAAAAATACTCTCCTAAAATCCCACAGATCCCCCAGATTAAGCCTGAGAGTAGCGAGTATAGTGTTCCCTTAACAATCTTTTTCTGATAATGATTCATACTCCTATTGTAACACGAAACTAACAAAGAAAAAAGTAGCAACAAGGAGAAATTACTAACCTTGCTGCTACTCTATCTTAACGATTAAATAGACGTGAACGTCCTGAAGAGCCACTCTGAGTATTTCCACTCGAACTTGTTGTTCCCGAACTGCTACTTGAGATTGGAGGAGTTACTGCAGGAATGCTTCCTAGAATATTCTTCCAAGCATTCTGATAATCTGCATCGCTTCCTCCAATAGCGAAGCGGTAGGTGGTTACTGGCGCCCCTTCTTTAGTAGCCCAGTAACTTGTTACGGTAGAACCGGAAACGTTAACTTCTTTGCCATTAATTGAAACCTTGCCCGGTTTCTCCCCTGTCGACTTGAGAACTTGTGACTTGGTCACACTTGAGTCAAGATTAAAGCGCTCATTCCCCCAAATGCCAGGTTTTGCTTGTTGAATAGCATTAACCAAGTGGGCCATATAGTTGGCATTGCGGTAGTGGCCCGCCCCTTTGGCTAGTGGGCGGTTGTCATCGTGACCTAGCCA
The DNA here is from genome assembly GCF_002093575.1 of Streptococcus oralis subsp. tigurinus. Lineage (GTDB taxonomy): Bacteria > Bacillota > Bacilli > Lactobacillales > Streptococcaceae > Streptococcus > Streptococcus oralis_CH. Next base: position 6,470 of record NZ_LNVH01000005.1, read on the forward strand.
GCCACCCAAGGTCAAGCGAGGCGTAGAAAGCATAAGCCACATATTTTCGTCTTCATTGGTTGTACCAGTTTTTCCAATCCAGTCGGCGCTAGCGAGGCTGGGATTGATGGTAGCCAAGTCTGTCTGGAAACTTGAGGTAATCCGAGATGAAATAACATCGCGAAGTAAACTTTGCATGATGGTCGCTGTCGCTTTTGAGTAAACTTGGACAGGTTTATCTTTATGTTCATAAACCACTCGACCATCTGTTGACTCGATCTTCGCAATCATATGTTTCTTATGGTAAACTCCGTTGTTGGCCAGAGTCTGATATCCGTTGGTATGCTGAGCAACTGTAACGTCAATTCCTCCGCCCATCGGTAAACTCTCAATACCATATTCTGGGATTTCGTAACCCATTTTTTCCATATAGCCTTTAACATCAACACCCTTCTCTCGGAGTGTACGATAAGTCCAGTAGGCTGGGATATTCCATGAGTAGTTAAGGGCCTCCCCTAACGTCATCATCCCTGTACCAGGACTATTGACATACATGATAGGATTGCCGTTTGAAAAGTTGGTCGGATAGTTTGATAAGATACTTGCACTTCCCATCAGACCTTGGTCGATGGCAATACTGTAAGCCAATATCGGCTTAGTAGTCGAAGCAGGAGAACGTTTTGTGTCGATAGCGTGGTTATTCTGATTTTTTTGATAATTGCGACCACCGACAAATCCAAGAATAGCTCCTGTTTGGTTGTCCATGAGGACATTCCCCACCTCAGGCTGTCCTGTCGAATCATCTAGCAGATAGCCGTAGGTTGCCACCGCATTTTGCATCGCAGCATGAACATTTTTATTGATAGTTGTCGTAATCTTATAGCCACCATTTTCAATTTCCTTAGTCGCTAAATCACGATAAGCTTTCTGGATGGATTCATTCTTTTGCTCTTGTACAGAAACATTATCTCTCTGAATCAGATAGTCATACATCCGATCAGTAGCTTCTGCCAAGGTTGCGAAGTAGAGATAGTCACGCGAAGTACCGCTGACACTACCAGATGGTAAGAAGTCTTTCTTAAAGTCATAATCTTTGTACTTATCGTAATCTTCCTGACTTAGAGCCCCTGTCCGGTACATATTATAGAGAACATCTCTAGCCCGTTTGACCCCCAGAGCCAAATCCTCCTCGCTCTTCATACTACCGTCAGATTCATAAGGGGAGTAACTAATTGGACTCTGTGGCAATCCTGCGATAAAGGCTGCTTGAGGGACCGTTAGATCCGAAGCCTTAACCCCAAAGATCCCTTCTGCAGCCTGCTGGGCACCTGCAATATTCTGACCTTTGTGATTGCGACCAAAAGGAGCTATGTTAAGGTAGGTTGTTAAAATCTCATCCTTACCCATGGCCCGTTCTAAAGCCAGAGCATCAATAATCTCTTTGGCCTTACGAGCCAGAGTTGGAGCATCCCCCACCACTTGCTGCTTGATGACCTGCTGGGTCAAGGTCGAACCACCACTGGATGACCCCAGACCAACAAAAGTTCCCAAGGTCGCACGAATAACGGCCTTAGGCACAACTCCCTTGTGCTCGTTGAAATTCTCGTCTTCTGTCGCAATGATAGCCTTTTTAAGATTATCCGAAATAGCACCTGAAGCGACTGAAGTGCGCAACAAATCGCCCTCGATCGAGGCAATGGTACTGCCGTCAGAATAAGTGATTTCTGAGATAGAGGCAATATCCTTCACTTGCTTGACCAACTCTTCTGCTTGAGGGACCTGGGCCTTGTCAAATAGGGCAACTCCATAACCCATAGCCACCCCAGCACCAAACAGTCCACCGATAAAACCTAGGATAAAGAGAGTATTAAAGACTATTTTAAACCCACTCAAAACCCTAGCAAAATTAGATCCTGCCCTTCTAACTTTATCAGAAGAGGTCGCCTTTTTATCGATTTTCTTATCTGCTTGTCTTTGTTTCCATTTAGCAGTTAGCTGCTGGAAAAAATGCAGCATTTTTGTTTTTAATTCATTAATTCTTTCTTTCATGAATGTCCTCGCTTTCTCTATTATACCATAAAAGGAAAACTTTCAATAAAATAGCCACTTTCTTCCTTATTCCACTAGGCTATTAATCAAGTTTGTGATACAATAGGTAGAAACAATATTTTATAAAGGAGAAAAGACACATGCACATTTTTGATGAGCTAAAAGAGCGTGGTTTGATTTTTCAAACGACTGATGAAGAAGCTTTGCGTAAAGCCCTAGAAGAAGGTCAAGTTTCTTATTATACTGGCTACGATCCAACTGCTGACAGCCTTCACCTAGGCCACCTTGTCGCAATCTTGACAAGTCGTCGCTTGCAGCTAGCAGGTCACAAACCTTATGCGCTCGTTGGCGGTGCTACAGGTCTCATCGGAGATCCGTCCTTCAAAGATGCTGAGCGTAGTCTCCAAACAAAAGACACAGTAGAGGGCTGGGTCAAGTCTATCCAAGGACAACTTTCTCGTTTTCTTGACTTTGAAAATGGGGAAAATAAAGCTGTCATGGTCAACAACTACGACTGGTTTGGCAGCATCAGCTTCATTGACTTCCTCCGTGATGTCGGAAAATACTTCACTGTCAACTACATGATGAGCAAGGAGTCTGTGAAGAAACGGATTGAAACAGGGATTTCTTACACTGAGTTCGCTTACCAAATCATGCAAGGATATGACTTCTACGTCCTTAACCAAGAGCACAACGTAACGCTACAAATCGGTGGTTCTGACCAGTGGGGAAATATGACAGCTGGTACCGAATTGCTTCGTCGGAAGGCTGACAAGACTGGCCACGTTATCACAGTGCCACTCATTACAGATGCAACTGGTAAGAAATTTGGTAAATCAGAAGGAAACGCTGTTTGGCTCAACCCTGAAAAGACTTCTCCATACGAAATGTACCAATTCTGGATGAATGTCATGGACGCTGACGCTGTTCGCTTCTTGAAAATCTTTACTTTCTTGTCACTAGATGAGATTGAAGACATCCGCAAGCAGTTTGAGGCTGCTCCTCATGAACGCTTGGCTCAAAAAGTCTTGGCTCGTGAAGTCGTGACTCTTGTTCACGGAGAAGAAGCTTACAAAGAAGCCCTCAACATCACTGAGCAACTCTTTGCAGGAAACATCAAGAACCTTTCTGTCAAAGAACTCAAACAAGGACTTCGTGGAGTACCAAACTACCAAGTACAAGCAGACGAAAACCACAATATCGTGGAACTCCTTGTGTCATCTGGTGTGGTGAACTCCAAACGCCAAGCCCGTGAAGATGTTCAAAATGGAGCCATCTACGTCAACGGCGACCGTATCCAAGACCTTGACTATGTCTTGAGTGACGCAGATAAGTTAGAAAACGAACTAACTGTTATCCGCCGCGGGAAGAAAAAATACTTCGTTCTTACATACTAAAAAAGCAGACTGGGGGCATTTGCCATCCAGTCCTTTTTTTGCTAGACTAAAACTATGAATACAAATCTCAAACCAAAACTTCAACGTTTTGCTACTGCTAGCGCCTTTTCCTGCCCCATCTGCCAAGAAAATCTGACTCTGGTAGAGAGCAGTCTCAAATGCAACAATCGCCATTCTTTTGACTTGGCTAAATTTGGCTATGTCAATCTGGCACCTCAAATCAAGCAATCTGCCAACTACGACAAGGAAAACTTTCAAAACCGCCAACAAATTCTAGAGGCTGGTTTTTATCAGACTATCTTAGAAATCATCTCAGACCTGCTTGCAAGACTAGAAACTGCCAAAACTATCTTGGATATCGGCTGTGGTGAAGGTTTCTACTCTCGCAAACTCCAAGAAAGTCATCATGACAAAACCTTCTACGCCTTTGATATTTCAAAAGATTCCGTTCAAATCGCTGCCAAGAGCGAACCCAACTGGGCGGTCAACTGGTTTGTTGGAGACCTGGCCCGCCTCCCTATAAAAGACGCCAGTATGGATATCTTGCTTGATATCTTCTCACCTGCCAACTATGGGGAATTCCGTCGCGTTTTATCCAAAGATGGTATCTTGATTAAGGTCATCCCGACTGAAAATCACCTCAAGGAAATCCGTCAAATGGTGCAGGACCAGCTGACAAAGAAGGATTATTCCAACCAAGATATCAAGGAACATTTCCAGAAACATTTCAGCATCCAATCTAGTCAGATTGCTTCCTTAACAAAACCTATCTCGGCTGAGCAACGCCAAGCCCTGCTTGCCATGACACCCTTACTCTTTCATGTTGACCAAAGCAAGATTGACTGGAATCAACTGACGGAGATTACCATCGAAGCAGAGATTCTGGTTGGAAAAGCACTGTAAGCTAGTTTTGGAGATACTACAAAACCCGCACCTCAAGAAGAGGTGCGGGTTTAAATCGCGATTTTTCAACTGTCTATCCGAAAAGTGGAAAAAATTTTAACCTCTCCGTTTATTTTCGATTCGAAATAACAAATTTATCAATAAATAGCAAGTGATATAAGGCAAGTGATGCCCCATAACAACATCCATGAAAAGAGATTTCTTGATGAGTCAGTGGAAAGGAACTACTATTACCCATATAAAGGCATGACCAAATTACAAAAAGAATCCAAAATAAATCAGTCCATTTATATTTTGAAAAATATTTTTTCCACATAAGAACACCCTCTTTCCTGCAATCATATTATAATACTTCATGTAAGCGAATACAAGAAATATGAGGTAATCAACTAAGAAGAATCATAAGGTTGAAAGATAGTGTTAAACTCTCAATATGTCTATGATTTATCTCTTTTTAGACAAGATTGATCCAAATCAACATTATTCAAAAAAAGCGAATTTCAATCGAAACTCGCTTTTTTACAAAATGTATTAGTATAAATTTGTATCTTAGTTCAAGTGCCAGATATCTTCGTTGTACTGAGCGATTGTACGGTCAGATGAGAAGAATCCTGCTTTAGAAATGTTAACGATGACTTTATCCAACCATGCGTCACGGTCTTCGTAGTCAGCAAGCATTTGCTCTTTGACTTTGATGTAGTCTTCCAAGTCAAGGAGAGTCATGAACCAGTCTTTGTTGATCAATTCGTTGTAAAGACGTTCCAAGCGTTCTTTCTTACCTACTGCAAGAACAGCATCGCTCACGATGAAGTCAACCAAAGGTTTGATAGCTTTACGAGCGTAGAATTCGCTTGATTTGTAAGCTGCTTTTGCGTAAAGGTCGATAACAGTTTCTGAATCTTCACCAAAGATATAGATGTTTTCGTCGCCAACCAACTCAGCGATTTCCACGTTAGCACCGTCCATAGTACCAAGAGTCAAAGCTCCGTTCAACATGAATTTCATGTTACCAGTACCTGAAGCTTCTTTAGAAGCAAGTGAGATTTGTTCAGAGATGTCACATGCTGGGATGAGGAAGCTTGCTGCAGTAACGTTGTAGTTTTCAACCATTACGACTTGCAAGTGTGGAGCTACTTCTGGATCATTTGCAATCACTTCTGACAAGCAAAGGATCAAGTGAATGATGTCTTGGGCAATTGTGTAGGCAGGAGCTGCTTTACCACCAAAGAAGACTGTGATTGGGCGAGCAGGGATGTTGCCAGCCTTGATATCAAGGTATTTGTGAATCACATACAAAGCGTTCATTTGTTGACGTTTGTACTCGTGAAGACGTTTAATTTGGATATCAAAGATAGAGTTTGTATTGATTTCCACACCTTGGTGCTCTTTCAAGTGACGAGCCAATTTACGTTTGTTGTGAGCCTTGATGCTTTCCAATTTTTCTTTGACAGCAGCCTTGTCTTCGTATGACAAGAGTTTTTCAAGCTCATCTGCTTCATGGTGCCAACCACGGCCAATAATCTCATCCAAGTAGTGAGACAGTCTTGGGTTGGCATGCATGAGCCAACGACGGAATGTGATACCGTTTGTTTTGTTATTAAATTTTTCTGGGTAGATGTCGTAGAAAGCTTTCAACTCTGAGTTCTTCAAGATTTCAGTGTGAAGAGCTGCAACCCCGTTTACGCTGTATCCGTAGTGGATATCCATGTGAGCCATGTGAACACGTCCGCTCTCATCGATGATTTGAACAGCTGGATCTTTGTATTCTGCTTTCACACGGCGGTCCAATTCTTTGATGATTGGTACCAAGTGAGGAACCACTTCTTCCAAGAATTCAAGAGGCCATTTTTCAAGGGCTTCAGCAAGGATTGTGTGGTTAGTGTAGGCAGTCATGCTACGTACAATTGAGATTGCTTCATCAAGTTCGATACCACGCGCAGTCAAAAGACGGATCAATTCAGGGATCACCATTGATGGGTGAGTATCGTTGATTTGTACGACTGCGTAGTCCGCAAGGTCATGCAAGTTGCTTCCTTTTTCGATTGCTTCGTCGATGATCAATTGTGCACCGTTTGAAACCATGAAGTATTGTTGGAAGATACGGAGCAATTCACCTTGTTTATCGCTATCGTCTGGGTAAAGGAAAAGAGTCAAGTTGCGAGCGATATCTGTCTTGTCAAAGTTGATACCATCTTCGATGATAGAAGAATCAACTGAATCCAAGTCAAACAAACGCAAGCGGTTTTTAGTAGCTGTTTTGTAACCAGGTACATCGATATCGTAAAGAGTAGATGTCAATGTGAAGTGTGCAAATGGCACTTGGTAGCTACGGCTTGAGCGAACCAACCAGTTTTGGTCAGTCAACCAAGCGTTAGGAACCGTTTCTTGTTGGTTGTTTTTAAGAACTTGTTGGAAAAGACCGAAGTGGTAGTTCAAACCAACACCATCACCATTCAAACCAAGTGTAGCGATTGAGTCGATAAAGCAGGCTGCCAAACGTCCCAAACCACCGTTACCAAGTGATGGTTCCAATTCTACTTCTTCGATTTCGATCAACTCTTTACCTGCAGCAGCAAGTTCTTTTTTCACATCGTCGTAAAGACCAAGGTTAATCAAGTTGTTTGACAAGAGTTTACCGATCAAGAACTCAGCTGAGATGTAGTAAACTTTTTTCTTACCAGTATTCACTGGTTTTTGGCTGCTTGCAAGTTTGCTGTAGTTTAGAAGAGCAAGGTAAAGCTCTTCGTTACTACATTCTGCAATGGTTTTATTGTAACGTTTTTGTACAAATTCGTTTAATGGTAACATGTTTATGTGTCTCCTGATATTGTCTTATTTCTTTAATTCTACCAAATTTTCATTGATTCGGCGATAAATTGTAGTCAAGTCAAGCAAAGTTTCTTCAACAGCTGGTGTCAATTGATCTGCTGTCATACGCCATGACCAGTTTCCACCAAGAGTAGATGGGAAGTTCATACGAGCTGACTCATCTAGTTCTAGCAAGTCTTGCATGGTTGCAATAGCCATGAAGCTAACAGATGAAAAGACTGTGCGAAGCATTGCGTGTGGCACTGTTTCATACTCTTTACGGTTCGTGTAACGAGCCATGTATTCACGAGTTGGATCGTCGATTTCATTACGGTACCAACCAAGAACCGTATTGTTATCGTGTGTTCCTGTGTACATAACAGAGTTAGCAGGTGCCAAGTGTGGGCTATCGATACTTTCGTCTTCTGGGTTGAAGGCAAACTGAAGAATCTTCATTCCTGGGAAGCCAGTGCGTTCACGCAACTCGATGACTTCATCTGTCATGAAACCAAGGTCTTCTGCGATGATGTTTAGCTCACCGAGCTCTTCCTTAACAGCTGCAAAAAGCTTATAGCCTGGGCCTTTCACCCATTTACCAGGTGCTGCTGTATCGGAACCAGCAGGAATTTCCCAGTAAGATTCGAAACCGCGGAAGTGGTCGATACGAACGATATCGTAGATCTTGAAGCTTTCGCGCAAGCGTTCAATCCACCATTTGTAACCGTCTTTATCCATTGCTTCCCAGTCATAGATTGGGTTGCCCCAAAGTTGACCAGTTGCAGAAAACTCATCTGGTGGGCATCCTGCAATGCAAGTTGCTTTACCATTGGCATCTGTCTTGAAGAGGTGTGGATTTGCCCACATGTCGCTTGAATCTTCCGCTACGTAGATAGGCATGTCCCCAACGATTTCGATGTGGTTGTCGTTAGCGTAGGCTTTCAATTTCAACCATTGTTGGAAGAAGAAGTATTGAGTCACACGGTGATAAACCAACTTGTCTGTCAATTTCTCACGGTAGCTTTCAAGTGCTGAAGCTTTACGCGCACGAGCATCTGTATCTGGCCATTCTGTCCAAGCAAGATTGTCAAAATGCTCTTTGATAGCCATATACTCTGCGAAGAGTTCAAGCCATGATTGGTTGTCTTTAGCAAACTTCTCAAAATCTTTGACATCACCCACTTCCAAGAAGCGTTTCACTGCTTTTTCTAAAAGTGGACGACGTGCATAATAAATCTTCGCATAGTCAACTTCAGATGCATCGCTACCAAAGTCAACACCTTTAAGATCACTGGCTTCGAGCAAGCCTTGCTCTACCAAGATATCAAGGTCGATAAAATGCGTATTTCCAGCAAAGGCCGAGAATGATTGGTATGGAGAATCTCCATAGCTTGTTGTCCCAAGAGGGAGGATTTGCCAGTAACGTTGCTTCGTACGAACCAAGAAATCAACGAAATCATAGGCAGTCTGGCCAAATGATCCAATCCCGTATGCTCCTGGCAGAGAAGAGATGTGCATCAACACACCACTTTGACGTTTTTTCATAATAGCACCTCATGTGTTTGTTATAAAACGTTGCGTAATCAAGGCGCAAACGTTTGCGTTAAATTAAGTATAGCGTATTTCAAACACAAATGCAAGCGTTTTTAAAAAATTTTTTTGAATTATTTTAATCAAACAAAACTTGTTCCCACTGATATTTTATGAAATAAGCGAAAAAATTTTTTAAGATTTTCTGATTTAAGATAATTCATTCCGAACATCTACTCTATTTTCCGAAAATCGGGCTAAATCAACGCAATCGTTTCCCTTAGTTTTCACAAAATAAGAAAATCAGCGTTTAGGATGTTTTCTTCCTATTAAAGGCAATCATCTCCACTTCCAAACCTTAAAAATTTTTTAAAATTTTTTCAAAAAAACCTTGCAACCGTTTTCTATTTGTGCTATACTAAGCTCATAAAGGAAAACGTTTGCGTTTCCCGAATAAATTATAACTGTTATTCTTTAGGAGGAATACACTATGTCATCTAAATTCATGAAGAGCGCTGCTGTGCTCGGAACTGCTACTCTAGCTAGCTTACTTTTGGTAGCTTGCGGAAGCAAATCTGCTGATAAAGCTGCTGATTCTGGTTCATCTGAAGCGAAAGAACTCACTGTATATGTAGACGAGGGATATAAGAGCTATATTGAAGAAGTTGCTAAAGCTTATGAAAAAGATTCTGGAGTAAAAATTACTATTAAAACTGGTGATGCTCTAGGAGGCCTTGATAAACTTTCACTTGACAACCAATCTGGTGATGTCCCTGACATTATGATGGCGCCATACGACCGTGTAGGTAGTCTTGGTAGTGATGGACAACTTTCAGAAGTGAAATTGAGCGACGGTGCTAAAACAGACGATACAACTAAATCTCTTGTAACAGCTGCTGACGGTAAAGTTTACGGTGCTCCTGCCGTTATCGAGTCACTCGTAATGTACTACAACAAAGACTTGATAAAAGAAGCTCCAAAAACTTTTGCTGACTTAGAAAACCTTGCTAAAGATAGCAAATATGCCTTCGCTGGTGAAGATGGAAAAACTACTGCCTTCCTAGCTGACTGGACAAACTTCTACTATGCATACGGACTTCTTGCTGGTAACGGTGGTTACGTATTCGGACAAAACGGTAAAGATCCTAAAGACATTGGTCTTGCAAACGACGGTTCTATCGCAGGTATCAACTACGCTAAATCTTGGTATGAAAAATGGCCTAAAGGTATGCAAGATACAGAAGGTGCTGGAAACTTGATCCAAACTCAATTCCAAGAAGGTAAAACAGCTGCTATCATTGATGGGCCTTGGAAAGCTCAAGCCTTTAAAGATGCTAAGGTAAACTACGGTGTAGCGACTATCCCAACTCTTCCAAATGGAAAAGAATATGCTGCCTTCGGTGGTGGTAAAGCTTGGGTCATTCCTCAAGCCGTTAAGAACCTTGAAGCTTCTCAAAAATTTGTAGACTTCCTTGTTTCAACTGAACAACAAAAAGTACTATATGATAAGACTAACGAAATCCCAGCTAATACTGAAGCTCGTTCATACGCTGAAGGTAAAAACGATGAGTTGACAACAGCCGTTATTGAACAGTTCAAGAACACTCAGCCACTACCAAACATCTCTCAAATGTCTGCGGTTTGGGACCCAGCTAAAACAATGCTCTTTGAAGCTGTAAGTGGTACAAAAGATGCGAAAACAGCTGCTAACGATGCTGTAACATTGATTAAGGACACAATCAAACAAAAATTTGGTGAATAATTGATTTGTTCAAGGGGGGTGGAAGCAAAATCCCCCTTTGAATTTATAGATACGCTTATTATCATACGCACGTATCTTACGATCGAATCCGAGTTTTATCTCGCATCCTATGAAAGGAGTAATCATGGAAAAACAACAGCCTCGCAAAGCAGCCTTGCTGTCAATCATTCCTGGTTTAGGACAAATTTATAACAAACAAAAAGCTAAAGGATTTATTTTCCTTGGTGTTACCATTTTATTTGTTCTGTATTTTCTAACACTTGCAAGCCCTGAATTGAGCAATTTGATCACCCTTGGTGAAAAGCCCGGTCGTGATAATTCACTTTTCATGCTGATTCGTGGTGCTTTCCATTCTATCTTTGTTGTCGTTTACTTGCTCTTTTATATTTTTAATATCAAGGACGCACATACAACTGCTAAACGTATCAACAACGGTATTCCTGTAGCTCGTACCTTTAAGGATATGATTAAAGGTATTTATGAGAATGGATTCCCATACCTTTTGATCATCCCATCGTATGTAGCGATGACATTTGCGATTATCTTCCCGGTTATCGTAACCTTGATGATTGCCTTTACTAACTACGACTTCCAACATTTGCCACCAAACAAATTGTTGGACTGGGTTGGTTTGACCAACTTCACAAACATCTGGAGCTTGAGTACCTTCCGTTCAGCCTTTGGTGCCGTTCTTTCTTGGACTATCATCTGGGCTTTATCTGCCTCAACCTTACAGATCGTCATCGGTATCTTCACAGCTATCATTGCTAACCAACCATTTATCAAAGGAAAACGTATCTTTGGTGTTATTTTCCTTCTTCCTTGGGCAGTTCCAGCCTTCATCACTATCTTGACGTTCTCAAATATGTTTAATGATAGTGTCGGAGCTATCAACACTCAAGTCTTACCTCTCTTATCTAAGGTTCTTCCTTTCTTAGATGGAGCTCTTATCCCTTGGAAAACAGATCCGACCTGGACTAAGATTGCCTTGATTATGATGCAAGGTTGGCTAGGTTTCCCATACATCTACGTTTTGACCTTGGGTATTTTACAGTCTATTCCTAACGACCTCTACGAAGCGGCTTACATCGATGGTGCCAATGCTTGGCAAAAATTCCGCAACATCACTTTCCCTATGATTTTGGCTGTTGCAGCCCCAACATTGATTAGCCAATACACCTTCAACTTTAACAACTTCTCTATCATGTACCTCTTCAATGGTGGAGGACCTGGTAGTGTCGGTGGTGGAGCTGGTTCAACCGATATCTTGATCTCATGGATTTACCGTTTGACAACAGGTACATCTCCTCAATACTCTATGGCAGCAGCTGTTACCTTGATTATCTCCATCATTGTCATCTCTATCTCTATGATCGCATTCAAGAAGCTACACGCATTTGATATGGAGGACGTCTAAGATGAATAACTCAATTAAACTCAAACGTAGACTGACTCAAACCCTTACTTACCTCTACTTGATCGGCCTATCAATTGTCATTATCTATCCACTTTTGATTACTATCATGTCAGCCTTTAAAGCAGGTAACGTCGCAGCCTTTAAACTCGATACTAACATCAACTTCAATTTTGATAACTTTAAAGGACTCTTTACTGAAACCCTATACGGTACATGGTATCTCAATACCTTGATCATCGCCTTGGTTACCATGGCAGTTCAAACAAGTATCATCGTACTTGCTGGTTATGCCTACAGCCGTTACAACTTCTTGGCTCGTAAGCAAAGTTTGGTCTTCTTCTTGATTATCCAAATGGTGCCAACCATGGCCGCTTTGACAGCCTTCTTCGTTATGGCCCTTATGTTGAACGCCCTTAACCATAGCTGGTTCCTCATCTTCCTCTATGTCGGTGGTGGTATCCCTATGAACGCTTGGTTGATGAAAGGTTACTTTGATACCGTACCAATGTCTCTTGATGAATCAGCAAAACTTGATGGTGCAGGGCACTTCCGCCGCTTCTGGCAAATCGTTCTCCCTCTTGTTCGCCCGATGGTTGCGGTACAAGCCCTCTGGGCCTTCATGGGACCTTTCGGAGACTATATCCTCTCTAGTTTCTTGCTTCGTGAGAAAGAGTACTTTACAGTTGCCGTTGGTCTCCAGACCTTCGTCAACAATGCGAAGAACTTGAAGATTGCCTACTTCTCAGCAGGTGCTATCCTCATCGCTCTTCCAATCTGTACACTCTTCTTCTTCTTACAAAAGAACTTTGTTTCAGGACTTACAAGTGGTGGCGACAAGGGATAATCTATCCCCGCCACCCTTTTTCATTTTATACCTTTCGAAAATCTCTTCAAACCACGTCAGCTTTATCTCCAACCTCAAAGCCGTGCTTTGAGCAACCTGCGGCTAGCTTCCTAGTTTGCTCTTTGATTTTCATTGAGTATTAGCGATTGTTACTGTAAATAATATTCTTGCAACAAGCAATTTATCTCCTAGACTTGAAATAAAGCACATTTCTCTATATAATAATACTCATATAGAAAACACTTTTAGAAAGATGCCTATGCTTCCATATCCATTCTCGTATTTCTCTAGTATCTGGGGATTTCGTAAGCCCCTATCAAAACGTTTCGGCCTCAACTGGTTTCAGCTTCTCTTTACGAGCCTTTTCCTCATCAGCTTGTCTATGGTTCCGATTGCCATTCAAAACAGCTCACAGGAAACGTATCCACTGGATACCTTTATCGATAATGTTTATACACCGCTGACAGATGAAGCCATCATGGATTTGTCAGAGAATACACAAATCGTTGATGGAAAGCTGAACTACTCAGGTACGAAGAATCATCAGCCTTCTCTTTTAATTGGTCCAAGCCAAAGCAAGGAATTTCCAAAGGACTTGCAACTTCATTTTGATACGGAAGAACTCGTCATCAGCAAGGAAAGTAAGGAACTGACTCGCATTCGCTACCACGCGATTCAAACGGAGAGTTTCCAGAGTAAGGAAGATCTTACCCAGGCCATTTCTAAAGACTGGTATCAACAAAACCGGGTCTATATCAGTCTCTTTCTCGTTCTTGGTGCAAGCTTTCTCTTTGGATTGAATTTCTTCATTGTCTCTCTTGGAGCTAGCTTTCTCCTTTATATCACCAAAAGATCACGCCTCTTTTCATTTAGGACCTTTAAAGAGTGCTACCATTTTATCTTGAACTGTTTAGGATTACCCACTCTGATTACGCTTATTTTGGGACTTTTTGGCCAAAATATGACAACCCTTATCACTGTACAAAACATTCTTTTTGTTCTTTATCTGGTCACCATTTTTTACAAGACACACTTCCGTGATCCAGATTATCATAAATAGGAGATTTTTATGCCCGTTACGATTAAAGACGTGGCCAAGGCAGCAGGTGTATCACCTTCAACTGTTACCCGCGTCATTCAAAACAAATCAACGATTAGTGATGAAACCAAAAAACGAGTTCGCAAGGCGATGAAGGAGCTCAACTACCATCCCAACCTCAATGCTCGTAGCTTGGTAAGTAGCTATACTCAAGTTATCGGCCTGGTGCTCCCTGACGACTCGGATGCCTTTTACCAAAATCCTTTCTTCCCATCTGTTCTACGAGGGATCGCCCAAGTGGCATCTGAGAACCACTACGCTATTCAGATTGCAACGGGGAAAGATGCAAAAGAGCGGCTCAAAGCTATTTCCCAGATGGTCTATGGTAAGCGTGTAGATGGTTTGATTTTCCTCTATGCCCAAGAAGAAGATCCTTTGGTTAAGCTAGTAGCAGATGAGCAATTCCCTTTCCTCATTCTCGGAAAATCTACTTCACCCTTTATCCCTCTTGTTGATAATGACAATGTCCAGGCAGGTTTTGATGCAACAGAATATTTCATCAAAAAAGGATGCAAGCGAATTGCCTTCATCGGAGGAACCAAAAAACTTTTCGTAACACAAGATCGTCTAATGGGTTATGAGTTAGCTCTTAAACAATACCAACTTCCTATTGATCCCAATCTGACCTACTTTGCGACCGAATTTCTTGAAGATAATGGTTATCGCTTTAGTAAACTTCTCTTCGAACATGATCCAAATATTGATGCTATTATTACTATTGATAGCCTTCTTGCTGCAGGGGTCTGTGATTACATCGCAAAACACCAACTGGATGTCCCTGTCCTCAGCTTTGACTCGGTCAACCCTAAACTGAACTTGGCAGCCTATGTGGATATCAATAGCCTGGAACTTGGACGCGTTTCCTTTGAAACCATTCTCCAGATTATTAACGATGCCAAAAACAATAAACAGATTTGTTACCGCCAGTTGATTGGACACAAAATTATCGAAAAATAAAGACCAGCCCCAGTGAACTGCACCCCAAAAGTTAGACAGAAAAATCTAACTTTTGGGGTGTTTTATTATGAAATTGAGTTATGAAGATAAAGTTCAAATCTATGAACTAAGAAAACAAGGATATAGCTTAGAGAAGCTTTCAAATAAATTCGGGATAAACAATTCTAATCTTAGGTACATGATTAAATTGATTGATCGTTACGGAATGGAGTTCGTCAAAAAAGGAAAAAATCGTTACTATTCCCCTGAATTAAAACAAGAAATGATTAATAAAGTCTTACATGAAGGCTGGACTAAAGATAGAGTTTCTCTTGAATACGGCCTCCCAAGTCGTACGATACTTCTTAACTGGCTAGCACAATACAAGAAAAACGGGTATACTATTGTTGAGAAAATAAGAGGGAGAGTACCTAAAATGGGACGTAAACGGAAGAAATGACAGAACTAGAGCGACTCCAAGAGGAGAATGAACGCTTACGGACTGAGGTGGCTTACCTAAAAATGTTAAAAGAGTTAGAGGAAAGGGACGAAGCCTTAGAGCGAGAAAAGTAGAGACAGTTAGAAGAATGGCTTCAGGAGGATTTCGACTAGATTTACTTCTTGAAGCGGCTCGTTTACCTCGCTCAACTTACTACTATCAGTTGAAGCAACTAGATGGGCTTGACAAAGATAAAGAGCTTAAAATCGAAATTCAGGCCATTTATAATGACCATAAAGGAAATTATGGCTATCGTAGAGTTACTCTTGAACTAAGAAATCGTAGTTTTACAGTGAATCATAAGAAAGTTCAACGTCTGATGAAGGTCCTTGGTTTAAGTGCTCGAATTCGTCGGAAACGAAAGTATTCTTCCTACAAAGGAGAGATTGGTAAGAAAGCAGACAACCTGATTCAACGTCAGTTTGAAGCATCAAGGACAATGGAAAAGTGCTATACGGATGTGACAGAGTTTGCCATTCCAAATAGCACACAGAAATTGTATTTATCGCCTGTTTTAGATGGCTTTAATAGCGAAATTATCGCCTATAATCTTTCTTGTTCTCCTAATTTAGAACAAGTGAAAGCTATGCTGGAGCAGGCCTTTACAGAGAAATACTATGAGAATACGAGTCTCCATAGTGATCAAGGATGGCAATACCAACACGATTCTTATCACAGGTTTTTAGAGAGTAAGGGAATCCAAACATCTATGTCGCGCAAGGGCAACAGCCCAGACAACGGTATGATGGAATCTTTCTTTGGCATTTTGAAATCGGAAATGTTTTATGGTTATGAGAAGGCGTTTCAGTCGCTTAAGCAATTGGAACAAGCTATTGTGTTGTGGACTATATTGATTACTACAACAACAAACGAATTAAGGCCAAACTAAAAGGACTTAGCCCTGTGCAATACAGAACTAAATCCTTCGCTTAAATTATTTGTCTAACTTTTTGGGGTCAGTACACAGAGCTGGTTTTTCATGTCTAATTGTCTGTTTCTACAAATCGTCCTAAGATGTGGACATTTTCGGATACAGAGACAAAGGCTGTCGGATCGACCTGTTTCATGATGTGTTTAAAATCATTAAACTCTGCTCGCGTGATAACCGTAATCAAGACTGCTTTTCTCTCATGATTATAGGTTCCTTCTGCATCGTGGATCATGGTTGCTCCGCGGTGCAATTTTTTATGGATTTTTGCGATTACCTTGTCAGGATTATTGGTCACAATCATGGCCTGCATACGTTTTTGCTTTGTAAAGACCGCGTCTGTCACACGACTGGAGACAAAGATGGTAATCATGGAGTAGAGGGCGTATTTCCAACCAAAGGTCAAACCTGCTATCAGCATAATCATCCCATTTACCAAGAAAGAAATACTACCGACATTCTTACCTGTCTTCTTACGAATGGTCAGACTGACGATATCTGTACCTCCGCTTGAAATATTGTTACGGAGCGCAAAACCAATCCCCAAGCCCATGACAACACCCCCAAAAAGGGCATTGATGATGGGATCCTCTGTCAAGGTCACAACTGGCACAAGCTGGATAAAGAGGGAACTCATGGATACTGTGATAAAGGTAAAGATTGTAAACTTATGCCCAATCTGATACCAAGCCAAAATCATCAACGGAAAATTGATAGCATAAAAGGTTAGCGATATCGGAATGTAAAAACCAAACCAGTGATGACTCAAGGCAGAGATAATCTGTGCCAAACCGGTCGCCCCACTGGAGTAAACGTGTCCTGGTTGAAAAAAGAAATTGACTGCTACTGCTGACAAAAATCCATAGACCAGAGAAGCCGAGATTTTCTCATCATATTTTTCCCGAGAGATACTTTGTAAAACTCGTAAGATTTTTATCTGATAAGCAAAGCGGCGCAGATAATAGCGCCACCGCTTAATTCGTTTTGCTTGTTTCATCTTCTTCTACTTGTAAGCTGAGTTCCTCTAGTTGTTTGAGAGCGACTGTTGATGGAGCTTGTGTCATTGGGTCGGTTGCCTTGTTGTTCTTAGGGAAGGCAATGACTTCACGGATATTTTCTTCTCCTGCTAAGAGCATCACAAAACGGTCAAGACCGATCGCCAAACCCCCGTGTGGTGGGAAACCATAGTCCATGGCTTCAAGAAGGAAGCCAAACTGGTCATTTGCTTCTTCAGCTGAGAAACCAAGAGCCTTGAACATGCGTTCTTGAAGATCTTTTTGATTGATACGAAGACTACCACCACCAAGCTCATAACCGTTCAAGACGATATCGTAAGCAATGGCACGAACCTTAGCCAAATCACCTTCTAATTCGTGGACTGTTTCTTCCTGTGGAAGGGTAAATGGATGGTGGGCGCTCATGTAGCGACCTTCTTCTTCAGACCATTCAAACATTGGCCAATCAACCACCCAAAGGAAGTTGAATTTATCGTTATCAATCAAACCAAGCTCTTTGGCAATACGTCCACGAAGGGCACCTAGTGTTGCATTGGCCACTTCAAGCGTATCCGCCACAAAGAGAACCAAATCCTTATCTTCAAGACCAAGTGCTGCAGTCAATTCTCCTTGGATACCAGTTAAGAACTTGGCAACCGGTCCATTTAATTCTCCATCAACTACCTTGACCCAAGCAAGACCTTTGGCACCGTACTGTTTGGCTACTTCGATCATCTTGTCGATGTCTTTACGTGAGTAGTTGTCCGCAGCTCCTTTGGCTACAATGGCTTTAACAGCAGGTGCTTCTGAGAAGACTTTAAAATCAACATCCTTGACAACTTCTGTCAGGTCCTGAAGCAACATGTCAAAACGAGTATCAGGTTTATCAGAACCATAAAGAGCCATCGCATCGTCGTATTTCATACGAGGAAATGGAAGCGTTACTTCGATGCCTTTGGTTTCTTTCATCACGCGCGCAATTAAGCCTTCTGTGATATCCTGAATCTCTTGCTCACTAAGGAATGACGTTTCCAAGTCGACCTGGGTAAACTCAGGCTGACGGTCTCCACGCAAGTCCTCGTCACGGAAACATTTGACGATTTGGTAATAGCGGTCAAAACCAGCATTCATCAAAAGTTGCTTGGTAATCTGTGGACTTTGAGGAAGAGCGTAGAAATGCCCTTTATTGACACGAGATGGCACCAAATAGTCACGCGCCCCTTCTGGCGTTGACTTCGAAAGGAATGGCGTCTCCACATCGATAAATTCCAACTCATCCAAGTAGTTACGGATAGAGTGGGTCACTTTAGCACGAAGTTTAAGATTTTCCAACATCTCTGGACGACGAAGGTCGAGGTAACGGTAACGCAAACGTGTATCGTCATTGGCCTCAATGCCATCCTTAATCTCAAATGGCGTTGTTTTAGCTGTATTAAGCACTGTCAAAGCTGTCACGTTTAACTCAACCGCACCAGTCGGCAACTTATCATTGGCTTGCTCACGCGCAACGACTTGACCAGTCACCTCAATGACAAATTCGCTACGAAGGCTTTCAGCTGTTGCCATAACCTCTGCAGATACTTTTTCAGGGTTGATAACCAACTGCATGATCCCTTCACGGTCACGAAGGTCGATAAAGATCAAACCACCAAGGTCACGACGACGACCAACCCATCCTTTCAAGGTAATTTCTTGTCCGATGTGTTCCTCACGAACACTACCAGCATACATACTACGTTTCATGTTTTCTCTCCTCTTTTATTCTGTTACTATTTTACCATAAAAGCGCAGGCACTTCATGAAAATCAGCAGAAAAGTTTGATTGTCTTTAGTAATCAAAAC
Source organism: Streptococcus oralis subsp. tigurinus (assembly GCF_002093575.1). Lineage (GTDB taxonomy): Bacteria > Bacillota > Bacilli > Lactobacillales > Streptococcaceae > Streptococcus > Streptococcus oralis_CH. The sequence continues at coordinate 25,455 of NZ_LNVH01000005.1, forward strand.
AAACAGACAAAAAATCCGATGAAAACGTCATCGGATTCTCTGATTATGATTCTTAACCTTTTTTACGCTTTTCATCAATCTCAGCTGCCTTTTTAGGTAGAACAATCTCCGTTGCATAAGCCGAAGCAAAACGCAAGACACCTGCAATAGGTGCAAAGACAATTGCTAGATAGTTGTAAAAGAAGTCGCCTTTAAAGGCATAAGCAAGTGCCCCGATGATAAAGAAGAGGACGACCGCCTGTATCACTGCTAATAAAATTACTCGTTTCATGTGACCTCCTGACTCTATTATAGCATGAGTATCATCAAAAAGCCGATTAAATTATTCAAAGCGTGGAGAGAAATGCTATAAAGAAGGCCTTTTCGACTCACATAAGCCAGACCCAAACTCAATCCCAGACTGGCATAAACTAAAAACTGTTGCAAAGTCCCTGGAAAATGAATCAAGGCAAAAAGCACACTCGATACAAGGAGAAACAGAGCTGTCTGTTTCATGTTGCCCTGCTTAGGAAAGAGATAGCGCGCCAGCATTCCTCTAAAGATGAGTTCTTCCGTCAAAGGAGCAAAGACCACTACCATAAAGAAACCAAAGACAGGCTGAGCCAATGTCAATTGTGATACAGTCTGTTGATTGACCGACGGATCATCTGGTAAAAAGAACTGGGCTACAATCGCCACTAGCAAAACCAGAGTAGGCAACCAAATATAACGATTAAAAACCGTTGTATGGATGCTAACCTTTTCTGTCTGATACCATCTGTAAACTCCATAAACATAGGCCCCTGACAGGACGATATAGAGTGGCAAGACTCCAAAGATCGAAGCCCCTAGTCCAAGAGCTGACAGCGCCATACTCTGAACCAGACCATAGCCAAAGAAAAAGGATAGGACAGCTAGAAGAAACCAGCCAAGATTTTTAAGTAAGTTCATATGGGCCTCCTACTTTCCTTTATAACTATTTTTCAATACAAAGAGACTAGTTAGTCCTAGCAAAAGGATCCATGCTAGCAAAAGAGCAAGACTTCTCAAAGATAACTCTCCGCCACCTTCTTTTAACAGACTTACCAAAGGACCAATGAAAGAATAGTCCAACAGTTTTTGCGCAGTTTCGTTTTGAATGGCAAGAACGGGCAAGAAAGAGACGGTCAGCATAGGAAAAATACTATACACTTGCGCCTTAGACTGAGTATCTGATACTGCACCGATAAGAAGATTAAGAAAGATTATACTGATGGTCGCTAGAATCAGATAGAGGCCATAGGTAAGAAAGTATTTTGTCAAATCAACTTTAAGATATAGAGGGAGAACAACCATAGAAAGAAGCACCACTAGAAGAGGAAGAGCCATCATGCTCAGAGTATACTCCGTTGCTGTCACACCACTTAGTATGAGGGATTTAAGGTTACGTTTTTCCTTATCCTCGGCCATCATAATCGATACCATATAACCACTTCCCATACTCAAGACCATCGTCAAACTCGTAGAGAGGAGAAACATAGTCAGTTCTCCACTCTTGTTTAAGAACTCATTATATAGGATAGCAATACCAAAGGGCATCAATAATGTCGCTAGTAACGTTGAATTACTAATAAGAACTTGTAACCTTAACCAAAGAAGGGCATTTAATTTTCTAAGCATCTAACTTTTCTCCTGTCAATCTAATAAAGATTTCTTCTAAAGTAGGTTCACAAGAATGAACAGCTATTAGATTTGTCGTATTCAAATGGGGCAATTCTTCAAAAGGAATCACTTGCTCGCGTCCATCTTGGTAGCGTAAACGGACCTTTTTATCCACATGGTATTTCTGGATAATCTCTTGTGGGCTACCATACTCAATCAAGATTCCCTTATTTAAAAGAGAGAGTCGATCGCAAAGCAAGGTTGCTTCATTCATATCGTGGGTTGTTAAGAAGATCGTTGTCCCAGCCTGCTTCAGTTCTTGTAAGAGAGCATGAATTGATTTTGAGGTGGTAGGATCAAGACCACTTGTTGGCTCATCTAGAAAGAGGATTTTAGGGGCATTTAGAAGAGCACGAGCCAAGAACATCCGCTGTTTCATACCTGTAGATAGTTTTTCCGCGATAAGATTTTTGGCATCTGATAACCCAACTTGATCAAGCACTGTATCTACTCTAGAAGTTTTAAGACCATATAATTTTGCATAAATGAGCAGATTTTTATAGAGGCTCATCTTTTCATAAAAACCACTGCTATCACTAACAATCCCGATTTGTTCCAAATCATTTGAAGTCAAATTTCGAGAGGACTTTCCTAGAAGAACGGTCTCACCCTGATCTGCAGCTAACTGCCCCGTCAGAACATTGATCATAGTTGTTTTACCTGAACCCGAAGGCCCTAGGAAGCCAAAAATTTCACCCTCTTGAATCTCAAAAGAAATCTGATTCAGAGCTTTCTTGCCTCCAAAACTTTTGCTTACATTTTCAACACGAATCATAGGAACTCCTTTTACTTAAAGTAACGTTTTGTTTTGCGTAGCTGGTCAATATTGATATAAAGATGGATTACAATTAGGATAAGCAAGGCAACCAGCTGGGTTTCTTGCAGGATGGTTGATAGTACAAATAGTAGAATGTAAAGCGCAGGGAGTATGATTTGATTCAACCTAAATAGGGTCAAATAAGCATTCTCCATTTCTGCCTGCTTCTCTCCCTCATCATAACTGTTTAGAAAAGACAAAACTTCTTTTGGAGTCGAGAAAATAGATAGTTTATACTGGCGAATGAGAAAAATTGTTCGCACACAATAATTTGCAACAGCAAAAGAAAAGAACATTAAAACAAGTGAAAAGATGAAAAGATAAACATTCTCAATTACTGGAGAAGTGACAATTACTAAACAGCAAAGCATCGCAATCATCAAAATGTTCGAAGCAACTGTTCCATAGTCCAAGAAGCGATAAGCACTCACATATGCCTTTTCATTAGCTTCTTCCTCTTCTACTGTTTGGTAAATCACGTAAGCTTCACGACCCTTTCGAAGGTAGTACACAGCTAAAGCGAGAGATATTACTCCAACAATTGCAATAAGACCGAAAGAAGTATATAAAACTTGTTCGATTTGAATCTGATTGAATAGTCCTCTTAGAGCGAGACTAAGCATTCCCAGAAAGAAACCTAAAACCCCTGCTCCAATTCCAATCCATTTATGTTTGTGTTTCATTCCTCATCCTCCTCTATACGAAATACCGACTCGACTGGTTCATGGAATATCTGAGCAATCTTCAGGGCAATGACGATGGATGGGGTGTACTCATCCCGTTCTAGCAAACTGATGGTTTGCCTGGACACGCCAGCTAGTTTGGCAAGTTCGGTCTGATTGAGACCATCGCGAGCCCGAAGCTCTTTTAAACGATTTTTAAGCATTCCTTTCTCCTTTTCTCTTAACTTGATTTCATTGTAACACATCTTTTTCTTTTTGACAAGTATTTTTGTCAAAAAGTTTAACATTTTTGTCATTTTGCAAAAGAAAAAGGTCAGGAATAAGATCCTGACCAGTTTTAAATACTATTAAAACCTAATTTTTCAAAGATTTCTGAGAAATTTTGATTGATAGCATCGAGTGACACTTGAACTTCTTCTCGAGTTTGGTTGTTCTTAACTGTCACTTGTCCGCTTTCGACTTCACTCTCGCCTAGAGTAATGAGGGTCTTAGCCGCAAAGGCATCGGCGGATTTGAACTGAGCTTTGAGCTTCCGGTTGAGGTAGTCACGTTCTGCTTTAAAACCTTGTTGACGAAGGGCTTGTACCAATTCCAAGGCCTTGACATTTGCTCCTTCACCCAAAACTGCGATATAAACATCTAGGGCGTTTTCGATAGGGAGGGTCACACCTTGCTTTTCAAGAATGAGAAGCAGGCGCTCTACACCAAGTCCAAAACCAAAGCCAGCAGTTTCAGGACCACCAAAGTAAGAAACCAGGCCATCGTAGCGACCACCCGCACAGACCGTCAAGTCATTGCCCTCGATCTCAGTGATAAACTCGAAAATCGTGTGGTTGTAGTAGTCCAGACCGCGCACCATATTGGTATCGATGATATAGTCTACACCAAGATTTTCCAACATCTGACGGACAGCATCAAAGTGGGATTGGCTTTCTTCATCAAGGAAGTCCAAGATAGACGGTGCATTCTCCACTGCCACCTTGTCTTCTTTTTCCTTAGAGTCCAAGACACGGAGAGGATTTTCCTCCAAGCGACGTTGGCTATCCTTAGACAAGGTCTCCTTGAGCGGTGTCAAATAGTCAATCAAGGCTTGACGGTAGGCTGCACGGCTCTCTGGATTTCCAAGAGTGTTGAGATGCAATTTAACACCTTGTATGCCGATTTCTTTCAAGAAATGAGCTGCCATAGCGATGGTCTCCACATCGGTAGCTGGATTGCTTGAGCCAAAACACTCAACACCAATCTGGTGGAATTGGCGCAAACGCCCTGCTTGCGGACGCTCATAACGGAACATTGGGCCCATGTAGTAGAACTTACTTGGCTTTTGCACTTCTGGAGCAAAGAGTTTATTTTCCACATAGGAACGGACAACGGGCGCAGTTCCTTCTGGACGGAGGGTAATATGGCGGTCACCTTTGTCATAGAAGTCATACATTTCCTTGGTTACGATATCCGTTGTATCTCCGACAGAGCGACCGATGACCTCATAGTGCTCAAAAATAGGCGTGCGCACTTCTGCATAGTTATAGCGCTTGAAAATTTCACGGGCAAAGCCCTCAACGTACTGCCACTTAGCAGATTCAGCAGGTAAAATATCCTGCGTTCCTTTTGGTTTTTGTAATTTCATAGGGAATCCTCTTTAAACTTAATAGTCTTATTTTACCATAAATAAAGGGATTAAAACAGTGAGAGTAGAAAATCTCAAGAGAGTCTTTTCAGAAAATTCATCAAAAACTTGCTAAATTGTCAGAATTATGAGAAAATAGAGGATATTTATCAGGTGGAGGGAAGTAATGAGAGACGATATCAAAATCAATGACCGCGCTTTGGCCTTACAAGATCAAATTATCGAAAAACTAGAGAAGGTTTTTGATACAGATGTGGAATTGGATGTTTACAATCTAGGATTGATTTATGAAATCAATCTGGACGAAACGGGTCTCTGCAAGATTATCATGACCTTCACAGATACGGCCTGCGATTGCGCCGAAAGTCTGCCTATCGAAATCGTCGCAGGTCTAAAACAAATCGAGGGTATCGAAGATGTCAAGGTTGAAGTTACTTGGTCGCCTGCCTGGAAGATCACACGAATCAGTCGCTACGGCCGTATTGCCCTTGGACTGCCACCTCGTTAATACTCTTCAAAAATCTCTTCAAACCACGTCAGCTTTATCTCCAACCTCAAAGCTGTGCATTGAGCAACCTGCGCCTAGCTTTCTAGTTTGCTCTTTGATTTTTATTGAGTATAAGCAGTCAAATCACTTTTGAAGATGAAAAGAAGCAAGCCGAGATTGGCTTGCTTTTTGAGTTTATTTTTTACCTGACTTATCCATATTCCAGAAGTCTGTCACGGCTCCGCGGGAAGCAGATGATACGATGTGAGCATATTTACCGAGGACACCACGGCTGTAAAGTGGTGGCAAGGTTGTTTCTGCCTTGCGTTTTTCAAGTTCTTCTTCGGACACGGCCATGGAAATTTCTTTGGTATCTTGGTCAACCGTAACGATATCGCCTGTACGGAGGTAGGCAATCGGTCCACCATCCTGAGCTTCAGGAGCGATATGTCCAACAACCAAACCATAAGTACCACCAGAGAAGCGTCCATCCGTCAAGAGGGCAACCTTGTCTCCTTGACCTTTACCAACGATCATGGATGAAAGTGATAGCATCTCAGGCATACCAGGCCCCCCCTTAGGTCCCACGAAACGAACAACGACAACATCGCCATCAACGATTTCATCTGTCAAGACAGCCTGAATAGCATCTTCTTCTGAGTCAAAGACCTTAGCTGGTCCAACGTGACGACGCACTTTAACACCTGATACTTTAGCAACCGCGCCATCAGGGGCAAGGTTCCCGTTCAAGATGATAAGAGGACCATCTGCACGTTTTGGATTTTCAAGTGGCATGATGACTTTTTGACCTGGTGTGAGGTCTGCGAAGTCAGCCAAGTTTTCAGCGACTGTCTTACCAGTACATGTGATGCGGTCGCCATGAAGGAAGCCATTCGCCAAGAGATATTTCATAACAGCAGGCACACCACCGACTTCGTAGAGATCTTGGAAGACATACTGGCCAGAAGGTTTTAAGTCAGCCAAGTGAGGCACACGTTCTTGGATCGTATTGAAGTCCTCAAGTGACAAATCAACATTAGCCGCATGGGCAATAGCAAGCAAGTGAAGAGTGGCATTTGTAGAACCTCCGAGAGCCATGGTTACAGTGATGGCATCTTCAAAGGCTTCACGAGTCAAGATATCGGATGGCTTGAGACCAAGCTCCAGCATCTTGACAACAGCTCGTCCTGCTGCTTCGATATCTTCTTTCTTGTCAGCTGATTCAGCTGGGTGAGATGAAGACCCTGGCAAACTCATACCTAGAACTTCGATTGCAGTCGCCATGGTATTAGCTGTATACATACCACCACAGCCACCAGGGCCCGGGCAGGCATTACATTCAAGACGTTTCACGTCCTCAGCCGTCATGTCACCATGGTTCCATTTCCCGATTCCCTCAAAGACAGAAACCAAGTCAATGTCTTTACCATCTAACTTTCCAGGTGCAATGGTGCCACCATAGGCGAAAATAGCTGGGATATCCATATTAGCAATGGCGATCATAGAACCAGGCATGTTCTTGTCACAACCACCGATGGCGACAAAGGCATCAACGTTATGACCACCCATAGCCGCCTCGATGGAGTCTGCGATGATATCACGAGATGTTAGAGAGAAACGCATACCAGGCGTTCCCATGGCAATCCCGTCCGCTACGGTAATAGTTCCAAACTGTACCGGCCAAGCGCCTGCAGATTTGACACCTTCTTTCGCCAATTTCCCAAAATCATGCAAGTGGATGTTACATGGTGTATTTTCCGCCCAAGTCGAAATCACTCCCACAATAGGTGTTTCAAAGTCCTTATCTGTCATACCAGTCGCACGCAACATGGCACGGTTTGGTGATTTAACCATGCTGTCATAAATGCTACTGCGGTGACGTTTATCTAATTCAGTCATCTTATCCCTCCCGTTTCAGTTTTTACTATTATAGCACAATTTCCGCATGAAGAACAGAATAAAATTCTTGAATTTTCAGAAAATTCCGATTAACAACTTCTAATTTTTTCATCTTTTTTTGTCAAGTAACTTTACTTTACAAAAAAGTTTTGATATACTATTAAAGTTGATGAAAATCAAACCTAACTGAATTATATCTTAAAAGGAGAAATCAAAATGGCAGTACCTGCACGTCGCACTTCAAAAGCGAAGAAAAACAAACGTCGTACACACTACAAAGTAACAGCTCCATCTGTAAACTTTGACGAAACTACTGGAGATTACTCACGTTCTCACCGTGTATCACTTAAAGGATACTACAAAGGACGTAAAATCGCTAAAGCTACATCAGCTGAATAATAGAAGGGAGATACCATGCGCGTAAATATCACACTTGAACACAAAGAATCTGGTGAACGCTTGTACCTTACTTCTAAAAACAAACGTAACACTCCAGACCGTCTTCAATTGAAGAAATACTCACCAAAACTTCGCAAACACGTTGTGTTTACAGAAGTTAAATAAGGGTTCACTACACGTCACTAGACTTTAGAAACCTTGATTTGAAGCAATTCTTGAATTTCGAAATTTCAGTATATTGCGATATAAATCAATCGAATCACTACCTTTTTCACTACCTTTTATGAAATAAGAAACTGATTCGTTTATTTAAAAAAAGAGGAATTTCAAAAAGAATTCCTTTTTTTAATTTCTAAAACGGTAAAACACCCTTATTACTAACTGTCTTACACTTGTAACATTACTTTGATATAATAGAAATGGAGGTAAGCAAATGAAAAGATTTATCACATTAATTTTAGTGTCTCTATCTGCAATTTTATTATTTTCCTGTTCTAACCAATCAAGTAATTCTTTAGATGGCGAATACTACTGGATAAACGAGAGTAGAAATGAAGTTGCCTTTACCATTTCAGGTAACAAAGGAAATATCAATAAAGGAGAGGCCGATGCCTTTACAATTGATAAAGATAGTTCAACAATCGAACTGACTGGTTCTAATATCATAAACCGAAAAGAGAATTATACCTTTAAGGATGGTGTATTCACTGTAGATATTTCAGGAACGAAGCAGGACTATTACAAAAAGGATAGTGAAGCATATAAAGAAGCCGTGAAGAAATATAGCGTTAAGTAAAACTCTAAAACTATTCGTTATTCTTTATACAATAAAAACGCTGATTAAAGCGTTTTTTTGTTATCCCTCTAAAAAGGTATCTTTTATTTTTTAGTGCTTTTCAGGCTATATTTTGATCATTTGAGGAAATCAACATTATTTTTGAACATTTATCTGATAAGATAGGACTATGAAAAATTTAAAAGAAGACAACATTCAAAAATCCTTATGGCATATCAAACGACATTGCGAGAATATAGAGAAAAATACTGATGTTCATAGAAGAAAAATCGAACTCCTCCATTTGAAGGAAAGCGTCGAGATATTATTGAGAGTTTTTAATGATGAAAAACCCTATCCGAATTTGGATAGGGAGGAAGTGTTTTAAAACCTTTTGACAATGAATTTTAGTTAAGATTTCACTTTTTGTAAAACCTGGTTTGGAAAGTATGGATTTCATTCGGATTAAAAACAGCGTAATACCAAGGTTTTTCGGAAAGATAGCTACTGATTAATTTCATAAAATATGAATCAATATTTTTAAATGGGGGAATAGTTTAGTTCTGTAAAAATCAATTACTGTCCATACAAACGTTGTTATAGCAGGTTTTGTTATCATTTCTCAAAAAAAGGTAGAGGTTAGAATTAACGTATTAGAATAAGTATCTTTGTAGAGTACTATACGAATTTTTCTTAAAATCTAATTAAATAGATAACCGCAGTTCCGAAATATAACCGTCTTGAAATTAAATAGGTTTAATTAAACAGTATAATTTATTTTCCTCCAATACGATGTGAATAATAGTCTAATATCGGGATACCTTTATCTATCAAATAATTTCCGATTCTTTTTTCAACACCATGCCTAGTCATCCCCTTTGGAATAGATTTTATTGGGAAAATAAGAACAAATGATTCATCCCATGTCTCTCCTAAGCAATCAATAATGATACCCGACGTATTATATTTCCATCTTCCATTTTGTTGTGTTTCATCATATTCTTTGATAGTACTCGGTTTTTGAAAATTGACATCATTACTGCTAGCAACAACTCCAAGTGATCCACTAGAAGTAAACTTCATCCAAACTATATCTCTAACATCTGCTAAATCAAATTCTTTCTGGATGTTTTTATAATCAATATTAATTCTATTCTGTTCACATTTATTAATTGGAAAGATTAGGTACTTATTTGCTGTATCTAAATCAATACCTAAGCTACCTAAAATTTCAATAGTGTATTCTATCACTCGTTGTTTAAATTTGTCTTTAGTTAAGTTATGATCTTTTAGATATTCTTTCATTTTTTGTTGTTGCTCTTTAGCAGCATTGATTCGATATGTTCCTCCATTATGAACTGTAATCCACGAAACCATAAAAACTCCCATAAATCTTATAAAAAATAGATAACTTTATTAATCAATTGTTTTAAGAGATATTCCTCTTTGTATCAAAAATTTATGAATAGTCATCAAAACAATAACGCGAATTCCCTTAGCAATTCTGAGTAATTATAAAAGTTCCCAAAACATTTTTAATATCCTAAAATAGCTAACTTACTAAAATTTGTTACTTACTAATTACAACCAACTATAGTCTATTTGATAAATATCCATTATTTTCTTTAGTTTTTCCCTTTTAGGACGTTTCAAATCATAATTTGAATGATGTTCCAAAATAACTTCATTGATCATTTTATCATTTTTGCTAAATTCTGAAGACTCTTTTGGAGTATATATATTATTCAACACCTGGTACGCTCCTATTACTTTAGGAGTATGCTTTAAAAATGAAGTTCGCCCGCCGTAAGTATGATACCATTCTGAAAGCATAACTGCCCATAATGTCATAAACAATTTAAACGTTTCTTCTTGTATATTAGCTGGATACTTTTTGACTATGCTATTTAGTTGGATACGCACATAAGCTATTGTGCCCCCAGAATAATCAGGTGAAGCATTATGTTGTAAACCATTATCCTTAACCATATCTGATAAAGTCATAAAATCATTCCAAATAACTTCGTTTCCCACAACATTTTTTAAGTACATAAGATCTAAAAAATAATCTTCATCTTTAGGCGAATACCCTAAATTCATTTTTTGTTTATTTGGAAAATAAGTCACCCTATAATCATCAAAACTGCCTCGGTTAAATTGAATAATTGAACCATCTTTAAATTCATATATGTTTCGGGCATTTTGAATGTTAGGAATGTTATAACTGGGTTCTAAAAAAGTCTTCATAAAATATTGTTTCTTCATCACTTGTTACTGTATATAATAAAATTTAATTAATAATTTGAGATAGGCCTATCCAAAGCATTCCTCGACCAGAATAATTCCAATATCGGATATCCTGTTCTATGAATAACCATTTTAAAGTCAGAGCAATTAAGTCTGCAGGAAAGCCCTGTCTAAATGAAAAGCAATTGAAGTCTGACGCCTTATAGTTCTTTCTACAGAGATAAATGTCCTCAATCATACTCATTAACTGAAAAAACTGCTGAGGAGATTCACTTTTTTTCATCAATAAATCATTTACAATTTCGTCATGTTTAGGAAAATTTCTTTTCCGTTTCCCTTCATCAGAAAAGTTAGTATTTTCGACACAAACTAAAAAATCAAAACCGTTATGTAAATTTGCCGGTCGTCTTAGAAAAATACGACGACCATCTAATAATTTTTCCACATAATAGGTATATCTGGAAGCTTCCTCATCCTTTCCATTCCCAGGAACTTCTTTAGATAACTCTTCTACCAGACGCATTCGTACTTCATTTCTCGTACCTACGTTTGAAAAAAATTTAGTTATTTTATATTCTGTCATTTCTACCTCTACGATACCAATAAATTTAAGAAAAAAATATAGAGCCTTTCTTATATCTTATATTTATTACTTCACATTTTCACAAAAAGTCAATACCTAATACCGTTAAAGGAATCTCATAAAAGAAATACGAACATCCCATCATACAAATATATTCTTTGGTATCTTTATATTCATCTTTTTCAAACCAATCATTAAAAATATAGATGAATTGAACTTTATAACCTAATGGTGAAAATAATTTTTCATACTCCATTTTTTTAAAATGACATCCAGGTAGTTTTTCATCTACAGAACCACTCGAATTCTGAAATTTTTTTTCAATAATATAAGCAGTCTGATTAAGTTCATTAATAAAACACTCATCTGGTTGCCATCTTTTTGAATTATACTGTTTATAATCAATATTTTGAGGTGTAAGAAATTTTGTATATAATTTGTTCTTCCCTACACTCCAGCCTATTTTTCTATCTTGGTAATAGACTTCATTATCTATAATTTCGAACCCTTTTCTCACTAATGTAGAATCAAGAGAGGTAGTTTGTTCGAACTTCAATCCATTGACATTAGTATTAGCTCCACCACCATAAACATTTGGCATTCTAGTTGACATAATCACTGTTTTCCTTACTTATTATTAATACTTCCCCACAATTTTCCTAATTTCATAGACAAATTCCTTTTTGAAATAAAAAGCATGATTTTTGTTCGAAACCTCCCTACCATATACATTTGAATAAATTGGATGATATGGTTTAGAATCCTTACTTCTTATTTGCATGAATTTCCCGTTTGAAGTATGGATGAATCCATCTTCACTGGTTTCAATATGATGGTTCAACAACTGGCAAATTGTATCATAATCCTTGTGTAGTTGTTCCCTTAAACTAAAGAATCGTTCTTCATTCAAATCAACATGGATGCTCTCTAAAAACATCCATTCTGCCGGTACCCCAACTTTACAAACGGGAACATACAAAATATTATCAATTTTTTCAAATAGTGATGTTTCTTCAAACGGTTTATTCTGCAATAAATCATCGATCATGCTACTAACCTGAGTAATAAAAATCGTTTCTTTTGGATTGCTTGTTTCGTCACACTTATTAGTCTTCAATTCTCCATCCTCAAAATCTCTATTTGTGTTGGACAGTTGCATTCCTAAAGCCAATTCTAAAAGTTGTCCGGTTTTGCCTTTATTAACTATGATAGTTTGCAATTCTTCGGCAGTAAATAAGTCTTTAAATTTAATATTGGCAATCTCGTTCAACTTTCTTTCAGCTTCATGTAGTTTCATTTCAGAATTCCCCATTCTATCTTTATTTTTAAATCAACTCAATCAATTTCAAACAAAAATCACTTTGATCTATTATAGATCACTTTTCAGATATTTTCTATTCTTTTAATTATCTGATATAATAGAACCTATCAATGTTCTATCAATAGAATTAAGAAGGAGGTCTATCACTTGCAACCTTTTGTAAAATGGGCGGGTGGAAAAAGACAACTAATTCCCGAATTAACAAAAATTATGCCCTCAAATTTCAATCAATATCTTGAACCATTTATCGGTGGTGGAGCTCTACTCCTTGAATTAGAACATAAAAATTCAATTATCAGTGATAATAATCACGTTTTAATTGGGACATATAACGATATAAAACACAACCTCGATAAATTACTTCCATTACTGGATAAACTTCAAAATGAACACAATTCGTGTGGCGATAAAGAAAAAGCCAAAGAATTCTACTATCAACAACGAGATAATTTCAACCAAATTATTTTTGATGATAATGAATCCTTAAATAGAAGTGCCCTTTTCTTGTATCTGAACAAAGCGTGTTTCAATGGTCTATACAGAGTTAATTCTAAAGGACTTTTCAATGTCCCATTTAACCAAAAAACTACTATCAACATTTATGAACGAGATAATTTAGTGCAAATTTCTCAATTTCTACAAAATGTAGATATTTACAATCAAGATTTCGAAGAAACAGCTGTTAAAGCCAAAAAAGGAGACCTCGTTTTCTTCGATTCTCCTTATGCTCCACTAAATCCTACTTCTTTTGATTCTTACACTAAAGAAGGTTTTAGCACGGAAGAACACATTCGTTTAGCAAACCTTTTTAAAAAATTAACAAAAAATGAGGTTTACTGCATTCTCACCAATCATAATACAGAGTTCATCAGAGATTTATACAAAGATTTTCATGTCAAAGAAGTCAATGTTAAACGTATGATCAATAGTGATGCTAAAAATAGAGTTGGGAAAGAAGTCATAATTACAAATTATGAACTTGAGGTTTAACAATGAAAAAAGTATTTCCCAAAAACTTTACTCCTTATTTTGAAAATGATTCTATTATTCTTGTTAATGGAGATTCATTTGAAATATTAAAAAAAATAAAATCTAAATCGGTCAACTGCATCTTTGCTGATCCACCATATTTTCTATCAAATGATGGCTTTACAAATTCTGGTGGAAAACAAGTTAGTGTAAATAAAGGGGATTGGGATAGGAGCCTAACTACTGCTGAAAAACACAAATTCAATAAAAACTGGATTAAAAAATGTAAACGAGTATTAACTGATGATGGTACTATTTGGATTAGTGGTACTCTTCACAACATATACTCCATCGGCATGGCTCTAGAGCAAGAAGGCTTTAAAATTATCAACAATATTACTTGGCAGAAGCTCAATCCACCGCCGAATCTAGCAAGAAGATCTTTCACTCACAGTACCGAGACAGTATTGTGGGCTAAAAAAGATATTAAAAATAATAAACATTTTTTCAACTATGATCTAATGCGAGAAATCAATAACGGTAAACAAATGAAAGATGTTTGGTCTGGGCCACTTACCTCACCAAAAGAAAAAAAGTTCGGAAAACACCCTACACAAAAACCTTTGTATCTTTTGGAAAGACTACTTTTAGCTTCTACAAAAGAAGATGCACTTATATTAGACCCCTTTATGGGAAGCGGGACTACTGCAGTCGCTTGTAAAAAACTTAATCGTAATTTTATTGGTATAGAAAAAGAATCTGAATTTGTAGAATTAGCGAAAAATAGAATAATAAACACTAACACAGAATTTAACTTATTTTAGAACGGCTTAGATAAATCTAAGTCGTTTTAAAGTAAACTATCTAATGTTCATAGAGTTTTTCTGTTTAACAGTATATTCTTCTGTCCCAAAAATTAAATTTATATTTAAAAACAAGTGAAATTATTCAACTTCAAAATTTATAATATGTATTCAAATTATGGTATACTACAATTAGTATTATAATTTAGAGTATTAGCAATTGAAAATGCAATCGTCGTTTGTCCAAATTGCCACGCTAAAATTCATCAACTTGAACTTGAAGAAGACAAAGAAAAACTACTTCGTAAAGTCCAAGAGTGAAATCTTTAATTTCTTAAGCAAGCAATAAATGCTTGCTTTTTTATTTAAACGTCTAATTTTAGACTTCAGTTAAAATTAATTAATAATAAGCCATCCAATTAAAAGCGTAGATACATTAGCACAGTTCAGGTTAAATTTTGAACAGTTAAGAAAGACAAAATCTATTTTGATATTGATTATAGTATGATATAGTCATGGAAAATGTAAAAGAAAAAATATTCAACGAGCATTATGGCATATTAAGCGCCATTGTAAAAATATAGAGAATAATTACGAAAATGAATTTAGTAAAACTGAGTTATTTCACTTGAAATCTAGTGTTGAAATACTAAGTAGAATTTTAAATAATGAAAATCCCTATCCAAATTTGGATAGGGAGGAAGTGTTTTAAAATACTTATTACACCTTTATAACTATCAGCAACTTTAAATCTAGTTATAAGCTTTATCAAATAAAAAATGTATAACAATATTCTTCAAAAATTAGTTTATTTATATCTAATTTTTGAAGGATAATTTATTTAAAATAGACTAGCCAGCCATCTTATTTAATAAGGTGGTTTTATTTTTGAAAATGCCCTCTTTAATTCATTTATATCGCTAAATCTTTGATTCAAATTTGGATTTGTTCCCTTATTAATAAATTCCTCTAAATTACTATATTCAAATTTTGTAAAGTCTTTATATCTTCCAGTTAAGACAAAGTATAATAATTTTGACAAAGCAAAACCTTCAAAATGAAAATTATAATTACTAAACCCAACTCGTTGGAGGCCTGAATAATCATTAAATGCACCTCTTATTTCTGTATCTAGAGATGTTAACATGCTATTGCTTAACTTGACATTCCCCAAATCAGCAATTTTAATAATTTTTACATCATCATACTCTTTAATCAAAATATTATTAGGTGATATATCTCTATGAAGTATATCTTTTTTAGCTAGATACTCAAATCCTTTTATTATTTGATAACCTAGGTTCATTCTCTCGGTAAAAGTCAATTTCTGATTATGAGTCTTTATATATTTAAAAAGTGAAGTGTCAGCATACTCCATAACATACTCATTTTTAGTTTTATCAATAGAGTAAACTTCGAGTACATACGGAGAATGTAACTGCTTCATTATATCAAATTCTAAATAAAATCGCTCTAAATCCTTGAATAGAATAGTTTTTTTAGCACGTTTTAATGCAAAAGTTTTGTTGTAATTTTCATCATAGAAACTAAAGACAGTAGCATAAGAACCATCACCAACTGTTTTCAATTGGAACCGTTGTATAGTGTTATTCGGGAACTCGACAATATCCGATATTTCAAAAATTGGTAACTCATAGTATAATTCAACTTCCGACATATCATCTGGTACTGGGCTTCCACCAGATGACGATAGAAAACTATTACATTTTTTTAATACTTTATCATAGTATTCAACAATTCTAACTTTCTCACCAGAATTCTTAAGGTTGTTGACAAATCTGTTTGATAGTGAAATTGATTTTATCAAATCTCTACTTGGTTCAGCCCAGAAATGTCTCCCACCATTTATACTATCATTTAATATTCTTAATCCCTTCACTAACTGATAGTGTATGCTAGAACATAACTGACTCAGTCTGTCATCAAAAATATCTTTGTAAAGGTGTTCATAATCAATAGCAAACTCTTTACCAAAATAAGCCAAATAATCCCTTTCAATACCAACTATACTATTTAATAGTTTTACATTATTATTTACAGAAATCATTTTTTCTCTTCTCTATATATAAAACAGACTTACAATATAAAATAGACTTAATCTATTTTAATTAATTGATCATATGTTAACTAAATCGTTTTAACGGCTACTACTTTCTTATATTGTTATTCCTATAATATTAGCAAGTAACTTAATTCCTTCGATTAAATCCGGTGTTAAGGCAACAGTTGTTGCAATAAATTTCATCGTATTAAAAGCCGAAGTTAAGATAGTCTGCTTTGGTTGTGGTTCTTGAATCTCATTTTTAATAATTTCCAAGTTCTGCTTGAGTACTGATTTAGATTCGCTATTTTCTAATGTTTCAATAGCATCTTCAACATTCTCCATAGCTTTAGAGAATTCCTCGCTATTAATAATATTTCCCTGCTCAGCGTTAACTGTACTTCCATGTTCAGCTATATTAACTTGTACCCCTGAACTATTAATCGTTATGTTATATGAACTATCACTATCAAATCCCATATCTGTCGCAATATCCTTAATATACTCCTCAATTTCTGAAACAAATGGATAAATCAATCTATCACCAAATGCTTTCGCCATATCTTGATATTTTTTACTATGTGCATAGTACCATCCAAAATTAGTTGTAGACAACTTTTTAAGGGCAATATAGTCAAATGCTCTATATAGAAGATAAGTTCTTTTACGGCTATCAGTCCCCAAATTTAAAGTTTCATTTCCATATGAGGAATTAATCCTATCAAGTTCTGATTCTAACCCCTCTACATCATAAGATAAACTCTCAACATAATCAAATATCAAAGATGTCTTTTTTATATAATCCAGAAATTCTATTAATGCATCAGTCTGTTCCCTGAAATAAGCATTCATCACATTTGAAGCCAACGTTCTAAATCTTCTGCTAATTTTTCTAAGCTCTTTTTTATTAATCTCCATCTACTAACTCCCCACAAAATGGACAATAGCCACCCTCGAATTTTGATATAGTTCGTAATTTTACTACTTTATCACAGCACAAATATCTTTTCTCTTCGAAGTCTCCAACTTTCCTTCCAATTGGCATTTCTGTTTCCTTATCTATCTTTTTACCACCCTTAAATTGTATGTTCTTATTGTTTCTGAACGTCCTCTCCATATCTTCTGAAAAATTATTTAATAAATCAGCAACATAGTTTTGAATTATATTTTCTGCCAAGTCATTTATATCATCATCTAAATAATTATCACTTTTGAGCCCACACTTAGGACACCAAGCATCTATCAAGCTATCATCATTTACATCTTGGATTTGAATCATAAATTTTTCACTACAAATTGGACATTTTAAAACAATAAATCCATCATTATCACTAGGAATAGATATTTCAAACATTTTATCACTTAACATTTTATACCTCAATATTGAAATTAGTTATCAATACTTCCTTGATTTTACCACGCTTATCAGCTTTAGAATTAATCATTCGTGTAGCATCCACTGCAATAATCTCTTTCGCAAATGGTTGATATAGTTCATAAACTAAATCAGCAGACGAATTAGACAATACAACAAATGCCCCTCTTCTATCTAGTTCAATAAACAAATCTCGAAGACGAACCTGCTCATCATAACCAAAACCATCAGAGGTATAACCTGTAAAGCTCTCTGTCTTGGATAACGGGACATACGGGGGGTCAAAATAAATCAGATCACCTTTTTTTGCATCTTTTGTTGCTAGTTCAAAATCAGTATTAAGAATGGTTATATCGTTGTCTTTAAGGTATTCACTAACATTGCGAAGATTATCCTCATCTACAATCTTAGGTTGCTTGTAACGCCCATACGGTACATTAAACTGATTCTTTGAATTCACCCTATACAAACCATTAAAGTCAACTCTCAGCATATATAGAATCCGCCCAGCACGTTCTACATCAGACATAACTTCTATTCTGCCATCTCTATCCGCTGATCGAATATCCAAATAATATTCTTTTGAATTGTTCTCCTTATGTATCTTAAGTAACTGAATCAGTTCTTCAACATTTTCCTTGATTACCTTATATGCTAAAATAAGTTCTTCGTTGCTATCGTTAATCGTTGCATTAGATGGTGCTAGCTCAAAAAATAAAGCACCTCCTCCTACAAAAGGCTCATAGTACTTATTAAATTTATCAGGTGAAATTCCAAGTATTTGTGGTAACAACTGGCGTTTTCCACCAACCCATTTTGTAAAAGGCTTCATACTATATTTCCACTCCATTAATGCATTTTTTGTGCTATCCTTTATTATACCATCATTAATAATAAACACCTATTAGTTACTTAGAATCAAACTATAATTTTTCTAAATACAAAATGTCACTTTCAAATATTTAAACTTCCTGATCAATTTATTCTCATTTAAGATTACATCAAAGTAAAAATAATGATCTCGTCCATCTTTAGAATTTTCTTTATTAAGTTTGAAGTAGTTCTTCTGATTCATTGCCATTGTCCTAAGGATATCATCAATCAGAAAAGTTAAGGGTATACTCATTGCTGAATACTTCTGGAAGTCTTCTTCGAATCGGATATAGTCTTCTGAGAAATAATCCATCTGCAATTTATTTTCATAGAGTTCTTTTCTACTCATAGCTAACCTCTTCTAATAACTGGATGCTCAAGAAGTCCTCCACTTGAATCAATCGATATCCTTCATAAGTCTTGAGGGATACTTCTTTTGCTGAAATTTCTCTAACTTCGCCAATCAGAATTACTTTTTGAGTTTTTTGTTTGACTATAAAGCGACCCTTTAAATTCCCAACATAAAGCTGAGAAAGTAACAATAATTTTTCTGTTCTGTTCAACTCACTAGTTAGATCGACACGATATTTTTCTTCTCCTAGTGATGTGGTATGTTCAGATAAAAAGAAGCCCATCCACTTTTGCATACCTGAGTCTTGATATTCTCGGGCAGACTGATGGGGCAAATAAGAACGATCAATCATTTTAAACCATCTAGTCCACCAGCAGAATGACCTCCGATTAGTTTACTTCTAACAATGCTTCTTGATGCTGACTCAAGAGCATTGGCTTTTAAAAGTGAAGTGAACCCAAACTGATCTCGGATGCTGTCAATCGCTGATTGGAGCCTTTCTTCTTTTTCTATTTTTTCAACATCATCAAATAAAGAAACTAGTCCAAACGATTCATCCACTAGACCTGAATAGTTGACGGCAACGTTCCTTACGGCACCTGAACTGTATTTCTGATGAAATAACTGTAAAACCACATTAGTTAGCGTGTCCGTATGATTAGTTGCTTCGATCTTTTTTTGTGTGTTGATTGATTTTTTATTTTCCTGTTTGGAATAGCCTACATGAATAGAGACAACAGTTGTTTTCTTACCTGCTCGTCTAAGACGAATAGCAACCTGCTCTGCCATCTCTCGAAGAACAATCTCGATATCCCGTTGCCTGATATAATCCCTTGGTAAGACTTGAGAGTTACCTAATCCTGTGCTCTTTGGTTTATATGGATTATTAACATTACTTTCATCTACTCCATTTGCGTAAAACCAGAGACGTAGCCCTACTACTCCTAAAGACTTTTTTAGTAAATCAGGATTACTATTAGCAAGTTCCTTAATAGAAAAGATTCCCAAATCATTTAATCTCTTTTCCATACGATGACCAATCCCCCAAAAATCTGTCATATTAGGAATTGCCCAAACCTTATTTTCTACGTCTTCATAAGACCAGTTTGCACGCATGGTGGGCATTTTCTTAGCTTCGTTGTCTAAGGCCAGCTTTGCAAGTAAGGGGTTGCTATTGGACATACCAACGGTTGAGTAGATGCCTGTCTTTCGCCAAATATCCTTTTGAATCTTAGCAGAAATCATATCCAACTTATCTTTTCGGGATATGGTCTGATTGCTAACAAAGTAGTTAAGAGAAGTCGTTAGGTCAATAAAGCCCTCATCAATTGAATAAGGGTATATTTCATTGGGACTACCGTATTCTTGGAAAACTCGCTGTATTTCCATATTAACCTCAATGTACTTGTCCATTCGTGGTGGGACGATAAAGGTGGTCTTCGCCCATTCCTCAATATATCGAACAAAGTCTGGATTCGTTGGAAGTCCCTGTTTTTTTGCGTTATAGTAAGAAAATTTTCTGGTTTTAACGTCAAAGGGTAAATCATAAGCCCGACCAACATTCTTTTTTCCAAATACTTTCTTAAACATAGGTGATGATGCCAATATTAATCCAGCAGAATTATCCGCTCGACTCATCACACAGAGGGAGGTTTTAAGAGGATGAAGCCCTCGCTCCACACACTCAACGCTTGCATAGAAGGATTTCATATCAATAAAGGCAATATCACTGACAGGCTCTTTTGAATAGTCAATGATTCCCATAACCTAGTCCTCCAGAGGCATAAAGTTTCCGACAATTTTTCCGACAATCCGAGGGTCATCGTCATAAGGAGCAAATTTGTCTTTGTATTTTTTATTGATGGAAACGAGGCGCAAGCCATCTTCTTCCAGGTAGACTCGCTTGATATAGGTCTGCTCATTCCAAACAACTGCATAAACTGCCCCATTATAATCAAAGCCCGTCTCACGGATTAGAGCAACGGAACCATTAGGATATTTAGGCTCCATAGAATCCCCTGAAACCCAAGAAGCGAAATCATGTCCTAGCTCCTCATTATAGTAGACCGTATCGTATTCTTTTTCTCCATAGATAGTGGCACCAAGACCAGCAGACATTTCTTCATAGACCCGATATTCATAGCGTGGTTCAGCAATAGAGACAACCTTCTTATTTTTCTCTTCTGTGACTAAGTCACGAGCATAAGACACAACTTGTTCTTTTCCATTGGGTGAGAGGACATTATAAAGTCTGACAATCTCTATTTCAGTGAAATAACCTTTTGGGACGTACAAAAGCTTCTCTAATAATGCCACTTTCTCAATAGAAGGTTCTTTGACTCCACGTTCCCAAGCAGAATAGGCCTGATAGCTAATTCCTAGCTTATCTGCAATATCTTTTTGTGTTAGTTTTAGCTCTTTCCTCCGAGCTTTTAATTTTTCTGGTTGATACATGATTCACCTCACATGACTAATAATTCTAAATTTGCCTTTCTTCTAGCTTCTGTCTCTGATAGTTTGTTGCTATCCCACACATAGGCTAAAGATTTTCCCTTATTATAAACAAGCCACACCTTAAATTTCTTTACTGCTCTAATCTCGTCCCATCTTTTCTGGTCAAGCAACTCTGGTAGTTCTTGACTCGTCACGAAATTGGTTTGTTTCAACCTCTTTTTTAGCCGTGCTATAAGAGAGGGTTGATATTGATTGAATTCTTCAATCAATATTTCTTTCAGTTGATGAAAGTAATGGTGAAGGGAGACGTTTTGACCGTCTAGGTATTCATCTACTGCCTGCTTGATGGCTGTTTCGGCATCCACTTGGTAAACTCTCAACAAGTCAATCAGTCGGAAATAAAGTGCCTGCTTTGAAACTTCTAGATTCTCTTTGACCTTTTGGAAAGAATCACAAGCGTAGTAAATCTTGGATAGTAACACGATATCAGGCATGAGTACAATAGCTGAAAATACATTGGCTTCTCGCTCTAGAATCGATTCCTGATTATCCACCGACTCTGTAAAATAAGAGCCCTCGTGCTTCATAATGAAATGCCCTAATTCATGACATAAGGTAAAGTTACGCTTAGTTACAGGATTGTCTTCCTCATAGGAAAAACTCGTCCCTAGTTTATCAATAACTGTCAAACCTTCAATTTTATGATTTGAAAAGTGGTGACTAATGACTTGAATGTTATTCTCATGAATGCAATAATCAAAATAATAGTGAAAGTGATAGTTCAGGGTTGAAATTTCTTCTTCTTTTATATACGGATAAAGGACTTGTTTTGTGATTTCACTTACTCTTGAATATAATTCATCCAACGAACAGTACCTCCTTTAAATCACAATTTACAAAACTCAACCAATTAGGTTGAGTTTATTATACAAAAAAAGTGGACAATTGTCCACTAAAATAAGAAAATACATTAGCTAGAGGTCTAGCAGAACTACAGTTACGATTTGAACAAATTATTTTAGCTCATAACTTATGCTATTTTGAAATTAACTAACACCATGGTTTTGTATATGTTTTAAATTACCTATCACTTCATCAATGCCTTTTTCTCGTATAAATTCAGATATTATTTTTCCGTATAAAACTCTTGAATAGTGGTTAGTTTCATAATCGGCGAAGGAAACTTTAAAATAATACGAAAACAAGTCCTCAAGACAGTCACTGTCAGTTATATCAAGCAAAGCAGCCAAGTCCTCAACTCTTGCTTTCCTAAAATTTTTTAATCCTAGAAAAGCTTGCTTCATGTCTATACCAAGTTCTCCTAGTTCACCTTGACTTTTATATCGATTATTGTACAATTGTTTAAGTTTTAGTATGCTAATATCGTCTGTAATTTGTTTATATCGTGTATTAAAAGTAATCTCCTCATTTCGTAAGTCCCTAAATGAAGGAATTAGCATTTCTCTAACTTCATCTCTCACATCGTACTTTAAATCTATAGTTACAATCTCACGGGAAATAGAAATAAACCAGGAATTAAAATGAATCTCGTTTTCCCCTTTTTTGTTATTGCATGTACTACAAACAGGTACTAAATTCCAAAACGAAGATTCAAACAATGGAAAATGTGCTTGAGGTAACACATGATCAAGTTGACACATAGCAGAAATATTTTTCTCATCGCCACTTGTGTCAGCATGCATTATATCTAAATTATTAATATTACAATAGGGACACGTTATTAGTCGAAAGTTGGCCGCAAATGCACCCCTTCTGGGAGATATATTTTTTGTATATGAGAATATTTCGTTTAACTGTTCACATGCTACTTGTAACGGATTTATTTTATTTCTAATTGATTTAATTTTTTCAAATAACTCAACTTTTTCTGCTTGTTTGAAGCGAGATTTATTTTCAAGAAGAGAATCATTTTCGATTTCAAAATCGAGCGTTTCAAGAAAATCACATTGAGTTAATTGAGAATAAATGACATTATCTTGACAAAATTCCCTGAATTCAAGAAAAAAATGTTGCGCCTCGTTAAATTTCTCTCGTTCAATTGTTTTTGTTTCATCAACCGTAGCTAAGTGACTTAACCAATCTAGATAATGTGCTAGTCTATGATAAGATTCAAATTTTTCTATTATAGGAGTAATCTGATTAAAAACAAATTCAGAGTAATTTATTGTTTCACCAATTAATTTAGAAACTTCCTCTTCAAGTGTTGAAGCATTACTTACAAAACAAATTTCAAAAAATTCTTTTACACTATCTAAATCCTTAAAACTTTCTAATACATCTTTCTTCACTTCAGAAAGTAAACTATTTAAACTTTCTAAATCAACATCTTCTCGAAAAATCTTTAACATTAACTACCTTTCATGAACAGACTCTTTAGGACTGGATCATCAATATAATTTAGTAAACTATCTCTTAAGCTCTTGTTTATTGACATTTGGATTATTTTTTCTTTAGCAAATTCACCAATTGTTGCCTTCAAAAAGAATGAATCACTCATTAAATCAAATAAATTGGCGCCAAATGAAACCTCTGCATTTCTGATAAGTATTCGTTGTTCCGAACCTAACGAATCAATCTCACCTAAATAATCCTTCCTATCAATTAAATTAAATACCGATTTTTTGGGCACATCAGTAACAATGTATGGCGAATGGGTACTAATGATTAATTGTAAAGAATTTCCAACAAAATATTTTTCAATAATATTATTTAGAGTGTTAATAAAGTTTCTTGCCAATTCGGGATGTAAATTTAAATCTGGCTCATCTAGCAATATTATTTTATTGTTGTACTTACCATTTCTTAATGTTGAAAAAATTGTACTAAATGTATTTAAAAAAACACTTTCTCCATCACTAATTTTAGAAAATTTTACAGATAAGTCCCTTTCAGAATCCACAAGAGTCTGTATGAGTTCTCGTTGTTCTTTTGATGAAATAAATGATACTGACGTTTTCCATTTTGTTGGTTCATTTGCAGTTATATATCCTAAGCTTAATAAATTTTCTAAAATTTCAACTTTAAATTGGACTTTTTCTTCTGAAAAAATAGAAATAGCTTTGATTAAATATTTTATACAGTCTTTAAAATATCTTGTTATATTTTGTTCCAATAAAACATTTGAACTTCTTATTGCTTTTACAGCCGAAGACTCCTCGACTATTTTAGTTATTAGTGGTTCATTTTCACCACTAGTCCTTATACTATACTCCTTACCTTGCTGATTCAAATACCAAGAAAAGTCCCCATTCCTTTCCTTCGTTATTTTATCTAAAATTCTGATCAAATCCTGCTCAGTTTTTCGTCGTTCGATTTCGATTAAATTTAATAACTTTCTCTCCAAATAATTTATAATAAATTGTTCACTTTGGAAACCAGGAATAATAATTCTGTTATCAACATTGTAAAGTTTAATCTGATTTTCTTTATAGAATTCCCTATAAAAACTATTAAATGAATCATATTGACCATCATTAGTCATATGGTAAAGATAAAATAGTTGTGCAGGTGATTGATATGGTAACTGACTTTTTATTTTAAATTCAATTTCAGGGTTGATTTTTAAGTCACCATTTTCACTAATAAATTGAATCAGATCCGATAGTTTTCCAAAACTCGAAACTTGAGTAGTAAAACAGTCTCTTTCAAATGTTTCATTAATATATTCCTTTCTAGCTAACCAATCGATATTGGGTTGCATACGAATATAAGAAACTAAATCTCTTCGATGATAGTCTTCTGGAATTTTTATCTCTCTAAAAAATTTAGTTCTATTATCTATTCGAATAAAACTATCATCAACCAAAACATGAACACCTGTTTGTTTTATATTATTTATACGTCTGGAAACATAAGAATCCAATTCAATATAAAACCATGGATATTCCTTTCCGTTATACTCTGACTTTCCTAGAAAGTAAATTGCAAGAGTATGAAACGACTTAAGAAATTTATTTTTATAATAGCCATTTAAAGCAATACTTTCTAAAATAGTGCTTTTCCCGGTTCCATTTTTTCCTACTAACAAACTTAAATTTGAGATATGGTTAGAATAAATACTGGGTTGACTGTATTCTTTCTCTTTAATTACTAAATTATTAGCGACTAATTCAACTTCAAACTGATCAGAAAAATTCAACTCCTCTTCATTTATTCCAATTTGACTTTTTTGGATTCTAAGATATATCAATTTCATATTAATTTTTTTCTTCCTTAAACGCTCTCTTCCGTTCTTCCATAAATTCAATCAATTCTTTTTTGAAGATTTCTTTTTCTTCATCAGTCAATCCTTTAGAATTCATACGGAAAAGCAATTCAATATTATCTAATTCGTCTAATTTTTCTTCTGAGTTTCCAACTAAATAGTCAACTGAAACATTCAAAACTTGAGCAATCTTAACAAGATTTTCTTGTGTTGGTTTTTTTACTCCACGTTCCCACGAAGCATATGCTTGCTGGGAAATATCTAGTTTTTCAGCTATTTGAGCTTGTGTTAGTTTTACTTGTTTCCTTAGTGTTTTCAAGCGTTCTGCGAATTCCATATGTGACCTCAAAAAAAATATTTTAAAATTTTGCAGAAAACCGTTGACATTAACAACTAATGGTTGTATAATATAATCAACAACTAATAGTTGTATAGCGATTGAAAATAATAACCTTATCTTCAAGGCTAAATCACGATCATTGACAATTAAATAAAAAGTGCGTCTGACAACCAGAGGACTGATCGCCAAAACTACACTAAACTTCGTACCTTTATTGTAAACGTTTTGGAAAGAAAAGTCAAGTCTGTTTGATGGTTGAAGTGAAGATTTAAAACATTTTGTGGACTTCCACGCATTTCGGACTTTCGCACTTTTCCGAATAGTAAAGTGAACTGGCTTCGCCAAAAGGCGTAAGAGAATCTTAAGGGTATGACAATGACTACCTGATGAGATTGGCTGGGAAAGCGATGGTAATTCATGCAATGCACCTTGCTAAACGTTGCCACCGTGAAGGAGGAATCCTTCAACCAAATAACTTTTCTCTACTGCTGTCTATCTAATTTACTAGATAGATTTACTCTAGCTACTAAGTCCATTTTCTTAGTAGCTTTTTACTTTTACAATAAAGGAGAACACTATGACTAACTTTTTTCGCACAACAATGTGAACGACTCTACAATAATTACATATTCACCTATGACATGTTTTCTGTATCCGAACAACTCCAGGGACAGCTCTATCATCAAGCCCAAAAGGATTTGGATAAACTAGCCAATCAATCACTTCTTACTGGCTTTGCTCAAGGTGAAGTACAATTTTATACCAGAATGTTTAAACGAAAACTTTTTACTCATTACTACTCAAGAGTGAAGCAACTAGCTTAACTCTTTTTATTTTATACTCAGAAAGGAAATATCTATGATTCCAGAAACACTTGTTATGCTACCAGAATTTATCGGCACTGCTTACTACGAAAAATTGGGTAATGCGCCACGCTATGTCTTCGGAAAAGAAGGCAAATATCAACGACACGTACTGAACAATGAAAAGCACGGAGCCTTCCACGTAATCACACCAGCTTCTGCTACCGTCTTTCCAGAAGATGCTCTAGTCGAAGTGGTCAATCCCATTTTCCTCGCAGATACTTCCCTAAACGGAAATTCTGTTGCCCCAGCACTTAATGTATTTGCTGAAAAACTAGTTTTGAAAAAATAAGAAAGAATAGGAGAAAACATACATGGCTAAAATCGGATTAAACTACGGAGAAAAACTTCAAATTGCAGACAAAACCTATCGGGTTATTTCAGAAGGTCTAGACATTCCTCAAGTATTTGGAAAACTTACTTTCCGAGGGATTGAAGGAACAGATACCATCTATGAAATTGACCGTTCCCAACGCAATCCTGACGGCTCCTACATTCAGGTTAATACGGGGGAAATTCGGGGTGTTGTGGTAGGGATTCATTCTTCAGTCCAACATGAAACCCTCTTTTTCACTATTGCCGATATGGCGGAGTCTGAAATCGAGGACTTGGGCTTCAAGTACCGTGAGGAAGTGGAGCTAGAAGATATTGTCGTTACCCATACTCACGTTAACCGCAATGATATCTACAAGCTCTTTGCTTCAAAGATTAAGAAAAAAGGGACAAGTCCTAAAGACTCTAAACCCGTAGAAAACAAGAAAGAAAACTAGGAGGTGACACATGAAACTCTTTACCTACCGTGGACAAAGAGTTCAAGTCTATCATCGACATATCAAGGCAATCACTTGGTTTATCTTGTGGTCGCCTTTTTTATTTGCCTTAACTTATTATGTCTATCAACACCACTTGGAACTACAAGTCCAACCCTTTCCCAAAACCTACTACCTTCTTGCCTTTGCCTTACTATCCGCTCTCATCTCTCAAGTCCTGAATTGGCTTTGCTACGAGAAACTACTCGCTTTTCAAAAACTCAATAGCTTGCGAATTCTCTCTCGTTTTCTCTTAGAAAACAACCTCTACCTAGTCAAGAAAATTAAACGGGAGAAAAGGACAATAGAGAAAATTAGACTTCCTCAAGTTTATCTCAAACAATCTCGTTATGGTTTGGAAGTCAGTTTTATCCTAGAAGGAAATAAGTTTCAAGATCGATTTCTCAATCTTGGGGCAACCCTTGAAGTCATGTTTAATGGTGATTTTCGAAGCAAAACCTTTGATAAACGCTTTATTAAGTACGATATCGCCATCAATAGGATTGATAGTCGTATTGATATTGACCAAGTAGCGGTCGAGGGTTCAAAACTCCAACTCATGAAAGATGTAGTTTGGGACTTTATCGAAGAACCACATTTGCTGATTGGTGGGGGGACAGGTGGAGGGAAGACCATCCTACTTATGTCCATCATCTATGCTCTTGCCAAGGTTGGCTTTATTGATATTTGTGATCCGAAAAATTCAGATCTATCTGGTTTGAAAAAAATCTCTGTCTTTCATGGTCGAGTCTTTACCAGTAAGGAAGATATTATCCAGTGCTTTAGAGAAAACGTGGAGTTCATGGAGAAACGTTATGAACTCATGTCTACCTCTCCCGAGTTTCAAGCGGGGAAGAACTTTGCGTATTACGGGATGAAGCCTAAATTCATTTTGGTTGATGAGTGGGCAGCACTTATCGCTAAAATTGATCGGGATTATAGCCTACAAGCAGAAGTCACCGAATACCTTACCCAACTAGTCCTAGAAGGCCGTCAAGCTGGGGTCTATGTCATCTTTGCCATGCAACGTCCTGACGGGGAATTTGTCAAAACTGCTCTTCGGGATAACTTTATGAAGCGCCTCTCAGTCGGTCATTTAGAATCAACAGGATATGACATGATGTTTGGAGATGCCAATAAAACCAAAGAGTTTAAAAAACTGGATAAAATCAATGGTGTTAAGGTCAAGGGACGAGGCTATATCGCAAACAATGGAGACCTAGCTGGTGAGTTTTTCTCACCTTATGTACCCTTAGACCAGGGCTTTTCTTTCTATGAGGCCTACTCGCAAATTCCCATTTTAGAATTCGAAGGAGAGGAGTTTTCTGTCTTTAAAGACTATGATTCACTAGTCCCAACAAAAGAACTAATAGAGGAGGTAGAACAGTTAGAAAACCATGTCAACCAACGACCACTAAAGGATTTTGCGGAAGAGCAGGGACTAAAAGTCGCAATGCTTCGAAAGATTATTTATCTCTTGGAAGAACAAGGAATCGTTTTTGACCGTTCTGACTCGGCTATTTTGGTGACTCCTCTTCAGGAAGAACTCCTTTTAGAAGCTCTGATTCACTTTGAAGAGGACGGACGAAAATCATATGCCAAAGCCGTGCAGATGGCACTTAGTCATCAGGAACTAGGACAAGGGCAAGGGCAAGCCTGACGGCAAGTCAGGCGCAGACCGCAGCCCGAAGTTCCTAGTTTCTGATGATGAAACCCCCGATTTCTAATAGGGGGGTTACATTTGGCAAAATGGCAACGTCCAACCCTCCTCATTCCTTGTGAGAGTTAGGATTACAAATTTTAGAAAGTGTGTCACTTTGGCAAAAAAAGTGTGTCACTCATAAAAAAGGAGGTGTCCCCATGAATGGATAAAATCAACCCATTCAATCTTAAGAAATTTCGTCAAGAAACAGGTATGAGCCAAAAACAATTTGCAGAAGCCGTTGATCTACCTACTAGAACCTATCGATCCTATGAAACTGGCGAAAGAGGATTGAGCATTGAAAAGTTCCGTGACCTAAAAGCCAAGCTAGGCTTTCATAGAGAACATGAAAAACAAAGATTGCGTGCTCGGATTGACTACTTGCGAATCTCTTTTCCTGCTCTACGTGACTTAGAATCTTTCTGTGAAAACTTTCTCTTCTGTCATCTGAGCGAATTTAGCGCACAAGAAACACGGCTCATGAACTACACCCATCTTTGGCAACGAGGCAATATCTGGATTTTTGATTTCTTTGATAAAACAGAAACCAAAGACTACCAATCCTGTCTTCAACTATCAGGGCAAGGATGCCGTGAGTTGGAAGTGCTCCTAGAATTCAAAGGAATTACCTGGCAAACCTTCCTTCAAAATCTCTTCTTTGCTTATGAGGATTGCAGGATTAAGAGGTTAGATATCGCTCTAGATGAGCTCTACAAGGGCTTTGGAAAAGAGGAACAACAGATTCATATCCCTAAGTTAATTGAGAAGCTCTACGCCAAGGAAATTGTCCTCAATACCATTCGGAAATGGAATGTAACAGGGGGTGGTTCTTTTATTGATAATGAGGATATGGAAGCCAATCACGGTTTATCTCTCTACTTTGGCTCAAGGCAAAGCCAACTCTACTTTAACTTTTACGAGAAACGCTATGAACTAGCCCGTCAAGAAAATATCTCCTTGGAAGAATCCTTGGAGATTTTTGGTATCTGGAATCGCTACGAACTTCGCTTTTCAGACCAAAAAGCACAAGGAGCTATCGAGGAATACATCAACGGTGTAGACCTTGGGGAAATCGCCCGTGGGGTTATCAATCATGAAATGCAAGTCTATGATGGAATCAATCAATTTGGAGCTTATAAGCCTGACCAAAAATGGCAACGACTTTTTGGTGGAGTAGAACCTTTGAAACTCTCAACCAGTCCTCAACCCTACTCTATTGAACGAACCATCCGTTGGCTAACTTTCCAAGTGGCGAACTCCCTTGCCCTAGTTTCAGAAGCAGATCGCATCATGCAGACCGAATACATGAAAATGATACAAAATAGCGGGGAAATTACTGAAAGAGGGGAGGCAATGTTAAAACTCCTCAAAACCAATCAAACCTATCACTCATAGAAAGGAAACACAAATGGAATACAAAGTACATATCAACTCACTAGAAAACTTTAAAGCTTGGTCAGGCGGATTAACAACTCTAAACACTGTTCGTGAACGTGGAGGATTGGATACCCTCACTATTATTTGTGAAGATATCTTCTGTGGGGATACCCCAACGGAAACTCAAATCAATGATTGGCTCTGGTTTGATTCTGATTTTATCTTCCAAGCACTTGGCTATGACGATCTTCTAGAGGCTTCTTAAATTGCTTAAGAAAATCTATCAAGCAGATTTCTTTCTCTTGCCCGACAAAGAATTTTGGCACATCTACATTCTCCTAAGAAAAGGAGAGGATTTCTACTATGAATGTGCTGGAAGATGCACTGAAAAAGAACCAAACTCTAAAGGTCTCTATAGCTACGAACATACTTGCTTCACCCTAGAAGGACAAGTTCTTACTAACAATCAGAAGATGCGCCCCTCACTTATTGCTTACATCCAACAAACCATCAAGCAAAATCAAGAACAATTTAGAAAGGAAATCGAAATGGCAACAAAAACAAACTTCACCCGACAAGTAGAACAAGTCGTTAATGAATTAGGCGAATGTCTCAAAAAGAAAGATTATAAAGAATCTTGGACAAAAGCAGGTGAATTGAATAGCTTGCTGAAAAAAGAGGAAGCAAAGACTTTAGCTCCCCAATTACTGGAACAACTTCAATATGAGCTAAAAGGCTATTACTTTATCAATTCAGAAATGGAAAAACTTAATAAACGATTCTATGCAAAAGGAACCAAACTTATTGAGTTAGCCCAAGTATAACAGGAGGAACTATGGACAATTTAAAATCCTATCTCTTAAAAGTGAGGCAGTTTCTAGAACAATTTAAAAAGGTTGAGCATAAAAAGAAACCTCCAAAACTTAAAACCCTCACCAAAAAACAAGTTAATTTTGCTGTAGTTGGTGGAATTTGTTTTCTTCTCCTAATTGGACTCATGGGCTCTATTCGAGCTATCACTCTATCAAATCAGGTTTCAATTCTAAAAACAAGCATTGAAAACTTTGAAAAGGAAAAATCAGACATCCCTTCAACTACTAGGCAATATGACTACCGCCTACAATACTATCTAAATGATTTTGTTTATGCTTACTTTACTCTCTCACAAGAAAATAATAAGCAAACCGAACAAATAAATCATCTGAATTCCTTTTATGGTGCCCTTCCTGACACCAAGTCGCAAGGGCAAGTCCGAAACCCTAGCGAGGTGATTTATTCGCAACTCGTCACTGTAACAGATAAAGTGGCAACCTACCGTGTTAAATATAAGGAATGGATCAAAAAGGGCAACAATACCGAGAAAAAGGAAATCACAACAGGATTTAATATCCCTTTTGAGGAAGTAAACGGTAAATATCGTATCGCAGGTCTACCTTGGTTTTCAAGTCTTGACTCCTCACAAGCAACTCCATCTTCAAAAGACGAGCAATTGACCTTATCAGCAACTGATCGTCTATTGGAGGATGAACACAAGAAAGTAGACAAGTTTTTAACTGTCTTTTTCACCAACTACACTACAAATCAAGACAATCTGAATTTGATTGCTAAAGATGTTTCTGTAGTCGCAAATACTACCTTTAAAAGTATTGACTACACCTATCTAAAAGAAGATGGAGAAAAGCTCATCGCAACTGTTCAAGTTACTTTTGAAGTAGGAGCTTCAACTCATTCAGAGAATTTCACTCTCACGCTTACTCAAAATAACGGGACTTACTTTGTAGATGAGTTAACCCACACCATTCCTCTTAACTACGCAAAACAAGAAAAATAAAGGAGAACAACATGAACACAGAAAATCTACGAGCCTTCCTACAAGGAGATGCTGTTTGGGTACTAGGAGCAATTGCTGTCTTACTTGCAGTTAAAGCTTGGCGCAACAGCTCCTGGATCCAACTTTTTTCAGTAGTTTGTTTTTATGCTGTCATTGTCTCACTAACAAAAGGCCAAGACATTCTAAAAGCATTTGGCTGGTTCCTTCGTCTCTTTGGGATTGAAACAGGACTCTAACTATGAAAGGTGAAAAACTGTATGATTACGCCAAGGGGCTTAACGCCCCTTATTGGATTCAAGAGATAAAAACTAAAAAGGGCACTCGCATTTGGTACTTTGCTACACCCATGCAACTGTCCTTTTTTATAGTCTTTATCTTCATCTTTGTTACCATGCTACTCTTTGGTGGTTTTATTCTTGTACCTCTAGCTAAAGCCACTCACTCGATTTCGTTAATTCTCTACTGGTTTATCCCTTATAAACTAGCAAAGTTTTATACAGAATACGAACCACATGGAAAGAAAATGCATCTCTTTCTAGCAGATTACCTAATCTACTGTTGGGATTTTAAACTCAATAAAAAAGCAATCTACCATGAAGAGCGTATTGAACCGATTGAAGAAATCGTCTTTGAAAAAACAAACCTTTAGAAAGGAGGAACTATGTCTCTAACACTAACTTATCCCATTCTACAAACTCATGACAATCTTGTCTTGAAACGGGATCGGTCTGTAATGGCCTACTACCGTATTCCAAATAACCCAATCACCATCACGGATGACGAACGAAAAAATAAGCACAAATTAACCATTGCACAAATAATGAAGAAACTTCAAAAAAACCAATATTTTGAGGTTTCCCTCATTCCTAAGGACTATCTTTTAGAGGAAAAATTAAAGGACTTTTCAGAAGCACTAGCGGATGATAGTAGAGAGCTCGGTGAAGAACTCCTCCTCTACACCGTTGACCATTTAACAAATGAAATGGAAATCCCCTATCAATTTGATTGGGTGATTGGAGTTAACCTAAGAAAACAAAATCATGGGCAAACAATCAAAGAATTAGTACTTGAAAGCCTAACTGATTTTTCCGAAAAAATCGCCCAAGGCTTTGGCTACGAATATGAACTCGCTGAAAACTGGTATGAGGACTACCGTGCAGATGAGTTTACCATTTACCAAGCCCTTGCTCCCTTACGAGCAAAAGCCTTATCGGATGAGGAATTGTTCTACTACCAACGGATGCAATATCTCCGCTATATTCCCCACTACAAGAAGGAGGTCCTCGCCAATCGTTCCCAATTTAACATCACGGATACTCTAATTAAAGTAACCAAGGGGGGCTTTTTAAAACTAGAAAGTCCTTATGGTTCTTCATTTGTAACCATTCTACCTGTTGGAAAATTGCCCATTCAGTTTAACGGCTTTCATCTAGGAGAATTTGTCCAACGACTTAACTTCCCAGTTGAATTGCGTATTAAGGCAGAATTTATTGATAACAATAAAATCAAAGGGAAAATGGGGCGTTCCAATACCCGTTATCGCAATATTATGGAGGAGGCAGAAAATACGGATACTGTCCAACAAGATGAAATCATCATGGGGTCGCTTTCTCTAAAAGATTTGATGAAGAAGGTAGGAAATAAGGAAAATATCATCGAATATGGAGCTTATCTTATTGTCTCTGCTTCCAGTATTGGACAACTACGACAACGCAGACAAGTGGTTCTCAATTACTTTGATGATATGGGCGTTGAAATTAGTGAAGCTAGCCAAGATGCCCCCTATCTTTTTCAAGCCCTCCTCTATGGTCAGCATCTTCAAAAGAAAACGAGAACTTGGACTCATATGGTAACTCCTCGTGGTTTCTCAGAACTGATGCCCTTTACCAATAGCTCTTCAGGAAATCGTATTGGCTGGTATATCGGACGAGTAGACAACTGGACAGGGCGTTGGGATTCGATTGAAAAAGCTATCGAATCCTCCAAAAACATTGTTCTATATAATGCCACTGTTGGAAACAAAGAGGATATCGCTGGCAAAATCACTAAGAATCCTCACATCATCATCACAGGTGCTACAGGACAAGGAAAATCCTTTTTGGCTCAGATTATTTTCTTGAGCGTTGCCCTGCAAAATGTCAAAACCCTCTACATTGACCCGAAACGAGAACTCAGAAATCACTACCAACAAGTGATTCATTCACCTGAATTTGCAAAGCTCTATCCTGAACGTAAGAAACAGATTGAGGCATTTAACTTTGTCACCCTTGATAGTTCACTACCTTCTAACCATGGGGTTTTGGATCCCATCGTTGTTCTTGAGAAAGAACAGGCAGTCGAAGTCGCAAAAAATATGTTGGAATTTCTCTTGCAAGCCGTAGATGATGTCACCATGGATCAAAAGACAGCCATTACAGAGGCTATAAACATCATTGCAGAGAAAAGAGAGCAAGGTCAAGCTGTTGGATTTAAACAGGTCTTAGAACGCCTGAAAATGGACGAGAAGGACGATATTGCTTCTGTTGGACGTTATCTAACTTCTATTGTCACGAATTCCATCTTGGAACTTGCATTTTCAGATGGAACCACTCAAGGACTCAACTACGATTCCCGAGTCACTATTCTAGAAGTTAACAACCTTAAACTTCCTAAAGATAATTCCACAAAGATTTCAGACCACGAAAGAAATTCCATTGCCCTCATGTTTGCGCTTGGTGCCTTTTGTACCCACTTTGGAGAGCGCAATGAAAATGAGGATACCATCGAATTTTTCGATGAAGCATGGATTTTGATGAAATCCGCAGAAGGAAAAGCTGTTATAAAAAATATGAGACGTATTGGGCGATCAAAAAACAATACCCTTGCACTCATTACTCAATCTGTACATGATGCTGAAAATGACGATGACACAACGGGCTTCGGAACCATATTTGCTTTTTACGAGAAGTCAGAAAGAGAAGATATTCTTCGTCACGTCAACCTAGAAGTCAACGAACAAAACCTAGAATGGATTGATAACATGATTTCAGGGCAATGCCTCTACTATGATGTCTATGGCAACCTGAACATGATTTCTGTTCACAATCTTTTTGAAGATATTGATATGCTACTAAAACCTATGAAAGCAACAGTTTCTTCCAGTCTTGAAAATAAATACGCTAGTTAGGAGGTGAAACCATGCAAGAAGCTTTTGAGAAATTAAAAGGCGTTGATATTTTCTCGCTCAAGTCCTATATGGAGCCAACTGGGTTCGGTTCCTTTAACGGTGCATGGGTAATGATTAATGAAATCTTCGTCAATTTTTTCTTTTTCCTGCTCAATGCCATTGTCGGTTTCTTCTCTCTTCTAATTCGTATCTTAGAACAAGTAGATCTCTACTCCGCCTACAAGACCTATGTCTTTAACGGTGCAAGTTCTATCTGGGAGGGATTCACGGCTTCAACCACTAACGGAGTTGGAAAAGATTCCCTCATTTCAATGTCCCTACTTATTCTTGGGATTTATCTATTTTATCAATACTTCTTTTCTAAAGGGAGTTTCTCAAGAACAGTACTTCATGTCTGTTTAGTAATTCTCTTAGGATTTAGCTACTTTGGAACAATAGCAGGAACTTCAGGCGGACTTTATCTGCTTGATACCATACACAATGTTTCCAAAGATGTCTCCTCAAAAATTTCCAAAATTGAAGTCAACTATGACAAAGATAAGTCAATCAAAATTGGCGATTCAATGGCTGATAGCTATATTGCTGAAACTTCCTATAAAGCCTATATCTTTGTAAACACTGGTCAAGAAAACGGCAAATACAGGAATAGTCAAGATGGAAAAGAAGAGGAATTTGATAATAGTAAAGTATTAGGTACTTCTGATTCAAACGGAAACTTTACGGCAGTAAAAGCGAAAGAGCGCTCTGACTATCTAGATAAAGTCGGAAATGGTGCTAATGAAGATGGCGAAAAGAATCGCTGGGTCTCTGCGATGCCTGACTTCATCTTTATTCGTATGTTTTATATCATCTTTAAAATTGTAGAAGCCATTGTTTTAGCTATCCCAGTTATATTGATTCAGATTCTAAATATCCTCGCTCAAGTTCTAGTTCTCATGATGATTTTACTATTCCCAATTGCTCTTCTTGTTTCTTTTATTCCTCGGATGCAGGATTTGATTTTTGGAGTTCTTAAAGTCATGTTTTCAGGCTTAACCTTTCCAGCGATTACTAGCCTCTTAACACTATTCATCTTTTACATTGAGCAATTAGTTGAAAACTTGGTAACGTCTGGCTTTGATGGTGTTTTGAAGACTCTCCCTTCTCTTCTGCTTTTTGGACTCGTCTTTAAACTCATAGTTTCTGTTGCTTCTAAAGCTATGATCTTTTTCCTCCTTTGGAAATACAAGGCAGAAATTATTCAGTTTATTCTTGGTTCTAAAGCTCGTATGGTAGCAAATGATATCGGAAACAAGGTCACGCAAACTGTTAGCCAAACAAAGGAATTAGCTTCACAAGTACCAACTAGAGCACTTTCATCTGCTCAAGGATTAGGAAATTTTGTTCTTTCAAGCGCTGGATATGGAGCTGGTGCAGTCATGAATGCAAGGAGCCAATTCCGACAAGTTGGGTCATACTTTACTAGCAAGCAACAAGATGAGGAAGAGCCTTTACCACCCATAGAAACAGAGCAAGTACAAGAAGATGGGGCTAAATTATATCCTAGGGTTCAGCATAGCACGACGCAACAAGAAACAACACCTTCATCTAACTTTGAACCAGTTTTGCAACCAAACAATGAGAAGATCAACTCAGAAGAAGAATTTGAAACTCTCAAGGAAGAATGGATTTCTCCTATCAAGCAATACCGTATCAATCGTATAGAAGCAAAACTAGAAGATTATAAAGATCCTCAATCCATGTTTAAAGCGCAAGGTTCAAACGCCTTTACCCGTGCATACAGAAAAACTATGACAAGGGATGATAAAATTAAGGCTAATATTGAACGCAGAAACAGACTAACCGAGAGACTAAACCAATTAAGAGGAGAAGCAAATGAACACAAAAATTCGTTCTAGAACCTCATTCCCAAGAGTTCTAGAAGATACACTCTATCAAGCCTATCAAGAAGGAAAACGCTCAGTCGATTTCCTTCTTTTATTTCCAGTAAAGGATACTGAAAGAGAAATGATTATCTCCCAAGTAAAAGCCCATGTAATTGTCTTAGATGCCAAATGGCGCTTTGGAACAGTACTCTTTACTGCCTATATTCGCTATTAAGAAGAGGAGAGTTTATGAAAAAAATCAAATGGTCTCTCATTCTTGGTCTCCCACCTCTGCTCATGCCGATTCTTGTTATTCTCATTCTTGCCTCTGCCATGGCTGGGGGTTCCATTGTGGGAAATTCCAGCAATCAAAATGGAGTTACCTATTCTGAACACTGGTCAAACGGGGATGCCTACACCCATAATTTATTGGTTCATCGCTACGGAATCAAGGCTTCACAATTAGATGGTTTCTTAAAAACTCTAGGGATAAACTATGATTCAAGTCGCATCAATGGGGAAAAATTGCTAGAGTGGGAAGCCAAGTCAAATCTGGATGTTCGAGCGATTCTTGCGATTGCATTGAATGAAAGTTCATTAGGAACTGCTGGGGTTGCGACAAATTCAGGAGCAAATATGTTTGGTTACGGAGCTTTTGACTCAAATCCTGAAAACGCCAATAACTTCAATGATGAGGTTGCCGTAGTAGCTCTTACCCAACAAACTATCATTGGAAATAAGAATCAAACCTTCAAAATCCAAGACGACAAGGCAAAGAAGTTAGCTTCTGGCACTTTGAATACTGCCGTTGATGGAGGAGTCTACTTTACAGACACTTCTGGTTCAGGAAAAAGAAGAGCTGAAACCATGCAAAAGCTGGATACTTACATTGATGAAAACGGAGGAACCCCAAAACCGCCTAAACAAACTACAGGTAAAACAAGAGACGGTGGTGGTGTTACTTCAAGCGACATTCCAGAAGGCTACAGTCTTACCCAAGCTATTGATACTACTAACTATATCGCAAGTTCTTATCCATGGGGTCAATGTACTTGGTTTGTCTATAACCGTGGAAAAGAAGTTGGTGTAAACTTTGACCCTTATATGGGGAATGGTAATCAATGGATGGAAAAACCAGGTTATACAACTACAAATACACCAACTGAACACTCTGCCTTATCCTTCTCATCGAGTCAAGCTGGCGCAGACCCAGTATATGGACACGTAGCCTTTGTGGAACAAGTCAAATCAGACGGTTCCATTTTAATCTCTGAAAGTAACTATAAGGGGCTTGGGATCATATCTTA
The DNA here is from genome assembly GCF_002093575.1 of Streptococcus oralis subsp. tigurinus. Taxonomy (GTDB): domain Bacteria; phylum Bacillota; class Bacilli; order Lactobacillales; family Streptococcaceae; genus Streptococcus; species Streptococcus oralis_CH. The sequence continues at coordinate 64,346 of NZ_LNVH01000005.1, forward strand.
TAGAACTTTTGATGCAGAGACAGCAAAACAATTTACCTATGTAATTGGAAAATAGAAAGGAGAAGAATATGGATACACTTCAACAAGTTAAATTAGATAAGATTGAAAATCTATTGCAACTACTAGTGAATCTTCTCGATAAGAAGTCAGATATAAATCAACTAGAAATCATGACACAAAAAGAGGTTCTTAAAGAGCTTAGTATTTCACCAAACACACTTAAAAGTTGGGAGCGAAAAGGGCTACCTCGTTTGGAACCTCCAATAGAAGGAACTCGCACAGTATATTATAAACGTGATGACATTCTAAAATTTTTGACTAATTAGAATAGAATCCAAATAATCTCTATATTTGAGTTTATTCTTCTAAAATATGCTAAAATAAAATCATCTTTTTAAAAATGAAGGTCTTATTTTAGCCTTTTAAATTATCAAACAAAAGAGGCTATATGAGTAAAGAAATTATACGACACAATAATAAAAGGGTAACTAAGGTCACCAAAAAGAACGGAGATGTCAGTTATTCAATAAAAGGTGTTTACATTGGGACTGATGTCAAAACTGGAAAAAGAATCACAAAAACAATTACTGCTAAAACATTGAAAAGCCTCGATAGGAAAATTATTGAGACTAAAATTCAATTTGAAAAATCTGGCTCTACAATAAAAGAAACAATCTCAATTGACAACTTTGAAAATCTAGCTGAGGTATGGTTTTCAAATTTCAAAACTTGGGTATCATCACAAAATACTATTAATCGAGTACGTGGCTATCTTGATACCTACATTATTCCTCAGTTTGGAGATTACAAACCTGATCAAATTGAGCCTGCTGATGTTCAACTTTGGGTAAACAAGCTAGCTAGAAGAGCAAAAAAATCAGTTGATTCTGGTGTAAAACGAGCAAAAAAGGGCAGTGCAAAGGACTTTGGAGCCATAGCTCATAAGGTTAGTGATATTTTTGATTTTGGAATTACAAATTGTGGATTAGCTAACAATCCTGCTAAAGCAATCAAAATCCCACCCAAACCTAAGGCTAATAAACAGCGTGTTATGGTACTTCACGATGACGATTTAAAACAATGGTTGTCCTATCTTGAAATCTTACCAAATACAAGAGCAAATAGGCGATTCAAAGTTATTTGCAATGCACTTTTAGCATCTGCACTACGCATTAATGAACTGCTTGCATTAGAAATCACCGATTTAGATTTTGAAACAAATGAAATAATAGTAAATAAAACTCTTATGTGGAAAAGCGCAAATCCGAAACTCGGTATAAAAGGACAAATGATATGCAAACCAACACCTAAAACGGATGCTGGAAATCGCAAAGTTGCAGTTCCATCTTCTATTATTGAGGAACTAAAAAATTTCCATGAAGAAATGGAAAACTATTTTAAAAAACATAATCTACCTAGTTCTACACTCATCTTCCCAACAATTTATGGAAATTATATGTGTGATAGGAATGAAAGAGCAACACTAAAAAAACGTTTATCAGCTTTAGGTTTACCAGACTATGGTTTTCATCTCTTCCGACATACACATGCTTCAATGATGTTAAATTCAGGTACTAATTGGAAAGAGTTACAACACAGGATGGGGCATAAGTCAATTACTACTACGATGGATACTTACGCAGAGTTAGCGCCTAAGAAAAAATTTGAAGCTGTTGAAATTTTCCAAAATAAAATGGATGAACTAAAAACTTAATTTCATCACTACCTTTTTCACTACCTTTTCTCCACTAACTGTCTTAAAGTCTGGTATAATAAGCTTTATAGGCGTATAATTTTATTTTTACAGAGGTTAAATAAGCATTCAATACGAATCAATACATAAGAAAAACGCTGATTTCAAGCGTTTTTTCTTTTTGTTAATTTCAGTACATCGCAATATATATCATTCAAATCACTACCTTTTTTTGAAATAAGAATATTGATTCGGACAATTAAAAGTAAGAGAAACTTCATAATGAAGTTTCTCTTTTTTTATATTTTCATTCCTAAAAATTTTTGAAATAGCATAGTCTTTTCTAAAATTTGTGGTATCTAAAACGCAGGCTAAATCCAGCCTGCGTTTTTATTTTTAACAGAATAAAAAGGGGGACCCAGCCCCCAACAAAATGTTCCAACGTTTGAGATAACCTCGAACCGAACTTAATACGGGGTCTAGCCCCTCTCTATAATTAGATTACCATTTTACTTTCTATAAGTCAAGAAAATTACTAATTTTTTTATTAATAATTTTTAAATCTTCATCCGATAGTTTACCTATTGGGTAACCATCTAATCTATTTTTAGAAATAGTTCGAAGTTGCTCCAGTTTAATTACAGAGTCATTATCTAGGAATCGATATACATTACTCTTCATCAAAAAATGGAATGGGTATTTCAGCCCTGACGTTACATCTCCAATTTTTTTATATTTAATCGTAGATGTAATTGGTGCAACAGTAATATGTGATAACCTCTTATTTCTTTTGGAAGAAGATAATACAACAACAGGTCTTTTTTTACTGGTTTCTTGACCAATATTTTCTCCTAAATCACACCAGAATATATCACCTTTCTCTTTTTCCCACCAAGACATTCCACTTCTCAGTCGAAAGAAATCTAATGCGATTCTTCCTTTTTTAGTTGCCCAATCATTAAGTAAACGTTGTTTTTCTGTTCGTTCTGTCATATACTCCTCACCTATCGAATATTTTCAATCCATATCCTGTTATATTGGGATAATTATAAATTTTTGATTCAACTTTCCTATAAAAATCTGATTCAATCCCTTTGCAAATCTTATTATGTAATTCATAACCAATCATATCTGCCATTTCTAGATATGGATAAGACTGTTTTTTATTTGCTGTTCTTTTGTTATTAAAGTATACACCTCTAATCCTAGAACATATACTATCACTGACAAAATTTGTTCCACGCTCTATTTCAGGTACAATCGTTCGTAACAAATTTGTATCTTCTTTTTTACCTCGTGCTTCAAGTACAATTATCCCCGTTTTCCCGCGTTCTTCTAAATATATAGCATAACGTTCAATTAGAAATACAAGAGAAAACCAATAGACAGGATATGGATTATTGTATTTTTGAGTCAAAAAATCTTTATCAATTCCTGATGAAAAAATCGTAAAGTTGGTACGCTCTATTAATTGCAACAACTCCATATTCATTTTAGGATAATCAATTGTTTTTGGGTTAAAAGCTCCTATCTTTTTACGATAATCTCTTGAATGAAATACTACTCTTTGCTTGTTGAACATTGCATTTTCCCAATACTTATGTTTAATAGCCATCATATCAGAAATAATACTTTCACCATCTTCACCAGCAATTAAAACACCCGTCATTGAAAACCATCGATTGTTTTGATTGTAGTTTTTTAATGTTGGTACCCCTGTTTCATCAATGAAAAGCATATAATCATATTCTCCATTAAAATGTTCAAAACAAGTAGGACTATCTTTCCAATCACTGGCCATTATTTACTTCCTTTCTGAACAACTTCTTTTGTTGCTTCAATTTGTTTATCAGCGTATAAGACGACATCTTTAATAGCTAATTTTTTAATCGCCTGCACCAAGGTTGCCATATAATCAAAATTAATTTCACCTTGTTCATTAACTGGTAATTTTATCAGTTTATCCTTAACTACGTTCCAACCACCTAATTTGTTTTTATAAGAGTAAATTGGTAGATCTGTAACCTTATTGATACTTGGAACCATAAAGAGATAGTCATTCGGTCTTAGTTGCTTATCCGAACCAATCCAATCAATGGCATAAGCGTCAGATAAGACGGTAAATTCTTGTGATTGAAAATAAGCTCTGTACACATCGCTGTTAGACGGGATAGAGATAACATTTTGTAAAACTGTTGCTCCTTCTTTCGGAACGTAGTAGTTTAACCCTTGATTCATAAAACTAGAAGTCAATGCTGGTAAGCTGTGTTCCCCTTGTGGCTCTTTGGGTAATTCTTTTGCTTTATAAGGTAATTTCTTAGTTTTAACTCTGTCAAATAAATCACCCATACGAAACTCTTGCCATTGTTGATTTTCAAATACCTCTAAGGCGTCTTCTTCATCTTGGGTTAGTTGGTAATCTTTAAAACCACTTACTAATAGATACGCCTCGAGCGCTTTTATGTAACTTTCCATATATGAAAATGCTATTTTATTATTAAGGGTTGGAAATGAAACAAAATCATTTTGAATTTTTTGTTTTGAAATTGAGTTTCCCCAACTGTATAAAGGTTTTAAGGATTTATACAAAGCAGAAACCATATAAAGCTGAATTGGTTTCGTCCTATGTATTTCATCTTTGAAATACAGTGCCAAGTTATGACTATCATTTGAAAAATAATCTTTTTCTTGATAAGAAATAACAAGTGTTTTCCCACCAATAAATATAGAATTTCCCTCATCAATCATTTCTTTATCATATGATATAAAAGTTGATACAGAGTTATTATTCTGAGTTGCTGTCAAATACGGAACAGAACCACTATTTTCAGTTATCCAAGAGCTCAAGATATTATGAGTATTTTTCACTTCAAAAATATCTACTATCCGATACTTTTTCCACACGCCCCCACCATCTTCAAATTCTTTATTAAGTGCTTGAAGTTGAGGGCCTATGATTTTTTTGAGTTATCTTCTCCTGTATTCTGGATTAGCTGAGCGACCTCCCATGTTAGATAATCAGATATAGTTTTTCTAAAATCATCTATTGTAGGTATGGTATTTAACTGAACATGATGGTCAAAATTCCAGTCTTCACCGTGTTTTTAACCAGATAGAGCAATAACATCTTCAATGTACTCTTTTTCTGTGAAAATGTTTAACTCATCTTTACCAAATTTAACGAGATTGACCACCTCTTCATAACGTCCTACCGCATTATCGACATCTTGTAAGTTAGTGCTAGCTTTTGATTTCTTACGATTTGAACGCTTATAGCCATCATTGCGTAAATCAATAAACTTCACTCGCTGTTTGGCTTCATGCTTTTCTCCCACCTTGAAGACATAGATAGACGTTTGTACGCTAGACTTACCAATAAAAATATCCATTGGCATTTTGATAGACGCTAAAAGAGTATTATGTTCCAAAATCTTCTGATTGATTTCTTTTGCCTTACCAGCACCTGCGGAATCTTGGATAATGATAGAAGCGTAACCGCCCTTCATCATAGACAAGGCACGCTTCACAAAATTCATACCATTCCCCGTTTCAGAGTAAGGAGGATTCAAAAGGAAAACATCTGCTGGGAAGTGTTCATTATCTTTCCCATAACCATATTTCCCATCAAACTTTTTCAAACTATCATCTTGTAGGATATTACTTGAACCATCTCCCATTAGAATCATGTTTAGAACGGCTAACATGTAGATTTCTGGAAGAATTTCAATCCCAAGAATTTGTTCCGCCTTGATTTTCTCTTCCTTTTCTCTAAGTTCATCAGGGCTTGTAATTTCCTTTTTAGCATCATCTAACATCAGATTCATGGCAGCCACCAACAGACCACCCGAACCAGTCGCAAAGTCCCAAACGTAGGAATCTTTGTTTACTCGTGCTAATTTCGCCATCAGAAGTGCCACATACCGAGGAGTTAATACCACGTCATTTTGGTCATCACCTGCAAAACTCAACCATCTAAACATGACATTAAAGAGCTTACCTGTAAAGTCGGTATCTACTCCGATTTTGTAGAAATAACCAAGGTCATCAATCACTTCTGTAAAGATTTCTTTAAGGAGAGACACCCCGTTTCTTGGGTCTGAAAAGCTAGATTCAAGAATCGTAGGCTCTAAATGACGCAAGATTTGTTTCTGTTTGGCTTGTGGCAGATTTTTCTCTTTCAGAAACGCCTTGATTTTGCGGATTAAAATATCTCCATCTGTATCTCCTTCTTCATCAGAAGATTTTAAATCAGCTGGTTCTAATGGCTTCACCTTACCTGCAACTCCTAAGTTTGCCATGATACTAGCAGCCACTAAGTGAATACGTGCCAAGGCACTGATATTTTTCTGCTTGTTGAAAAGACTTTCGTTTATCTTTGTTAGAGCGTCTTCAATCCTATCTTCACGTTTTTGGTGAATCAAACGTAGTTCAGCTTCTGATAATTGTAACTCTTTTACCTTTTCTGTAAATTCATCAAAGTTTTCAGGTTTTAGGAAGGATAAGTCAGAATACTCACCAACTTTTTGACCAATACCATAGTTAGATTTGGAAACATAGTAAACACCAAAGCGAGTTTCAAGGTTGCCTGCCTCGTCCTCATCTCCTGTAATCCCAATCGCAATCACATCTGTATAACTAGAATATTGAAGAATAGCATTAGCATAGTGAACTGCCCCATTTACCGCATAACCGTTGATATTGGTATAGTTGGGTTCGCCCTTTTCTTTACCACTTGTTTTCGTATTGGCGACATGTTCTTCTTTGTCCAGCTTTTCAAGTTTATTGCTACCCCATTTAAGCTCAATCATGATTGGGTAATAGTCTAGTTTGCTATCCTTCAATAATAGCTTGACATCAACTAAGTTTGCTCCCTCACCACCTGTTTTAGAGGGAGCTTTTAATAACGCTTTGTCAATCTCTGGATTGACACTTTCATTTTGTGTCACGAACTCCATGCCATAAGACGTTAGCCATTTTTCGACTTCACGTTGAATCTTTACTTCTTTACTTTGTTTCGTTGTCATTGTTTCTTTCCATTTTTATTTATTAGTAGTATGTATTTCATAGTTTTCTACACTATATAATTATATCATATTTCGTTCTCTTTCCTTAGTTTGTTCCAAGTTTCATTTCTAATTTTATGTGAGTCGTACAGAGACTTTATGTAATCTTGACCAGCTTTAATAATACCATGTTGAAACTCTAACTCTGTCTCAAGTATTTTATCTTCTCTATAAGGAGTATAAACCGTATCATATAATAGTTCTTCCTTTATTTAAGAACATTGTAGCGTTTTAAACGGCGTTTTAAAAGTTTGACAGATAAAATCTAATTTTTGGGATGCGGTTCAATTCATCAAAGGTGCTTTTTATTTTAAAAAACTTGTGGAAAAACTTTATCCCATATATCCACTAAACTTTTGCCATCAAAAACTTTAGCTTCCATAGCTTTATCAATCGTATTAAACTGCTGACCTTCATAGTCATAACCAACTACACAAACGCTAGATAAGAAACAAGCACCTCGGCCATTATAATTAAATTCAAAATCTGTGCCTAAATATTTTTTAATTTCATCTTTTGTCATACAAGACCATCCCAACTAAAAATCTCAACGAACAAGATTTTTCCTTAAATTCTATTCCCACTACTAGCTTTCTATGATACTGACGATTTCATCCTCAAAATATTCTCTAGGAGTTCCATCAACATCTACAAGCAAGGAGCCCATCTCCTCTGCGTTGTCCGAGGCGTCACAATAGTCCTCTACAAATCCTCTAACTATCACGCCATTTTTAAGCGTGATAACTACATCTGTACGGTTAAATTTCCAGAGTTTCATTACAATCCTCCTGTCCTTAGTTCAAATTCTTTGCTTTGTAGTCAATGCCCTACCTTAATTATACCATGACTGGCTTTTACTTTTACAATAGCCTTGTATTTAAAAGTTTTTTAGGCTATAATTAAATTAACGAATAAAGGTTTTCTATCTCCCCTTGAAACAGAACTTTCTGCGGTAGGAGGTGGGACACCTTTATTTGATTTTTAAGTCAAAATGATGTAAAATTAATCCAAGAAAGAAGTGTGGTTTTCCCGTCTAAAAGCTCTATAGCTGTGGGAGGGTCACGCTTCTTTTTACCTCTCAAAAGAGAACGCAAAAAATGCCGTCTCATTCTTTGAAACGGCTATGAAATCAATCTAGCAAATATCTAAGCAAACCCAGAAATCAACATTTTATGACAAAGCAAAAAGCCCACTGTTGTAGGCTTCTTGCAATATAAAGTCTTATCTTAAAGCATTTTGTTGTAGAATTCAACGACAAGTGCTTCGTTGATTTCTGGGTTGATTTCGTCGCGTTCTGGCAAGCGAGTCAATGAACCTTCCAATTTTTCAGCGTCGAATGATACGAATGCTGGACGTCCAAGAGTAGCTTCTACTGCTTCAAGGATTGCTGGAACTTTCAATGATTTTTCACGAACTGAGATCACTTGACCTGGAGTTACGCGGTATGATGGGATATCAACGCGTTTTCCGTCAACAAGGATGTGACCGTGGTTTACGAATTGACGAGCTTGACGACGAGTAGTCGCAAGACCAAGACGGTAAACAACGTTATCCAAACGACGTTCCAAAAGAAGCATGAAGTTGAAACCTAGGATTCCGCCTTTGATTTTTGTAGCTTGTACGAACAAGTTACGGAATTGTTTTTCACCTACACCGTAAGTGAAACGAAGTTTTTGTTTTTCAGCCAATTGCAAACCGTATTCTGACAATTTAGAACGGTTGTTTGGTCCGTGTTGTCCTGGTACGTAGTTACGACGTGCCAATTCTTTACCTGTACCTGTAAGTGAAAGGCCAAGGCGACGAGCTTGTTTCCAAGATGGTCCTGTATAACGTGACATATGTATGTCCTCCTGATATAAATAATATTTCGGTGGAAATAGTCACTTAGAAAGCCCTGATTCGTGCAGATGCCCTTCGCCTAAACAGCCAAGGTTACTTGTCATAAGACACCTGTTGACGAGCTTCATGCTTTCCTGCTGCTATTTCACACAAAGGCTATTGTACCATGAAAAGCTAGATTTGTAAAGGGATTTTACGCCTTTATTTCAAATTGAGGCTGAATGTAAACTTGCTTCCTAAGCCATACTGACTTTCTGCTGTGATTTCGCCACCAAGCTGATGAGCTAATTCTCTTGCAATCGCAAGTCCTAATCCATGTCCACCTGTCTTCATATTGCGCGAAGTTTCTACACGATAAAGTCGTTTAAAGATCTTTTCCAAATCTTCAGGAAGGATCCCCTGACCCTCGTCTTTCACACTGATTGTCAGCTCTTGTTCTGTTAATTGGGCAAGAACCTCGATTCTGGTTCCTGGTTCTGAATATTTAAAGGCATTGTTTAACAAATTGACCAGAATGCGAGAGAGTTTGTCAGAATGGCTCTTGATTTTCGCCGACTCAGGTGATACTTGAATGTAAACATCCCGCTCCTCTTGTTCAATCTGGAGTTGAAATTCACTCATTGACTCAATCAGCAATTGATCTAAAAAGACCTCTTCGACTTCTTCATCAGCAGTATCTTGAGGTTGTGTATTGAGAGTCAAAACATCCAACTCCTCCACTAGCTTGTTTAGACGCTCAGTTTGTCGACCAATCGTGGTTAAGTAGTGGAGCCGCTCCTCTTCCTTGATCACTCCATCTAGAATTCCCTCCACAGTAACCTGAATGGAGGTAATGGGAGTTTTAATATCGTGAGAGAGCTGCGCAATCATCATTCTCTTTTCTTGCTCGCTCTCATCAAGTGATTGAAAGGTAGCCTGCAAATTGTGGGACATGTCATTAAAAGACTGGCCCAGCTCTTGAAATTCTAATGGTCCCTTGGTTTCAATTTCTGTGCTGAAATCCTTGCTTGCTATATCCTGAGCTTGTTTTTTCAAATGTTTCAGAGAAGAGAACACAGGCGACAAAAGAAAGATGCTCACTGCAGCGCCAATGAAACTAGCAATCAAGGTCATTCCAACTAGAAAGTAAACTTCACTTTTCTCAATCAACATTCGTTGGACTGCCCAGAAAACGACCAAAATCGTTAGTAGAGTCGACACTAGATACCCCACTAAAATATAGTTTTTTAATTTCATTTTCTACCTCTTGGTCTTTCCATCTTATAGCCCAAACCCCAGACAGTTTTGATAGCAGGAGCATTTGAATTTGTATACTTGGTCAACTCTTGCCTCAAAGCATGGATATGAACATTGAGTGTATTGGTATCATCCACATAGTCCTCTTGCCATACCTTCTCGTAAAGTTCCGTCTTTGAAAAGACTCTCTCAGGATTGCTGGCTAATACCCATAGAAGTTCAAAGGATTTCACGGTCAATTCCAAAGGTTGATCCCCAATGCGAACCTCATGAGTCACATGGTTGATTACCAAGTCACCAAACTCGATCTGTTCTGTCTCTCTTCCACGGCTAAGGCGACGCAAGATATTATTTACTCTTAAAACCAATTCGCGTGGGCTAAAGGGTTTGACTATAAAATCATCTGCCCCCAAACTTAATCCATAAATCTTATCCTGTTCGCTTGTCTTAGCAGTTGTAAAGAGGAAGGGTTGATCCGGAGCGATATACTGAACTTCACTGATAAAATCATAACCATCCATATTGGGCATCATGATATCTGTAATAATGAGGTCGATAGATTTTTTTCTGAAAAGTTCTAATCCCTCCTTACCATCATGGGCGACCAAAACATCGTAACCTGCCTGTATAAGATAGCGGTTTTGAATATCTAGAATATCTATCTCATCATCAACCAGCAAAATTGTCTTTTTCATCCGACACTCCTTCGATAAAAACAGTGTTATACTTGCTTTAGTATAACACTATTTTCCCTAATGTTTAAGTGATTTGAATCTTAATCTTCTCGTTTGGTTGTCAAACCCAAAAGTCCAACAAGACCTGCCAAGGCTAGACCAAAGATACCAAGGCCAGCTGTAGCCGTTTTAGCTTCCCCAGTATTTGGTAGCATCGCTTTATCATCTTTTTTCATCATATTAGCCATTGGGCTAGAAGCTGGTTGATCGACCTTCATATCTGACATATGGTGATTTGTACCCATCATACCCTCAGTCGTACCTGTAGAGCCTGTTTCAGAAGGCTTCGTATTCATCTGACCTTGTTGAGATGGTATTGTCGCCATTTCTTTTCCACGAAGCTGAATCGTTACTTGACGAGTAGCAATCAGATTGGTCAAATCAGGTTTGCCGTCTTTAGCGCCATAGACTTTAACAGTAGCTAGATATGTATGGGTTCCGTTAGCTCGAAGTTGATCCAGCAAGGCCTGACCATCTTTGCCAACCGTATTGCCATTCAAATCCACTTCGTAGAAATATTGGCCTTTAGCCAAGCCTTCAAGCGGCAATAGAGCAGGATTTTTAGCTGTTCCGTTGTCTGACCATGGGGCTTTGTCTGAAGCTTTTAACAAGAGGCGAGTCAACATACCATCTCCACCAAAAGCTTCATATGGAATAACTTGGTTGACACCGGCCAAGAAAGGTCCAGGAACCTTAGCCTTATCAAGGTAGCTAGCTGGAACATCAATCATGTCTTTGACATTGTTAACAACAGACTCTTTAACCTGATTTGGTGTGGTCAAACCATTCAAATTAACAGTCAAATCTTTAGTTGCTACAAGATTAGTTAAGTCAGGCTTGCCGTCTTTTGCACCGTACACTTTGATGGTAGCTTTATAACTTTGAGTGCCGTTTTGTTTTAAGAGGTCAAGCAGCTCTTTATCTGATTTACCTTGAGTCCCTGCTAAATCCACTTCATAGAAGTAAAGGCCTTTGCCCAATTTCTCTACTGGTGGGAGGGCAGGATTTTTAGCTGAGCCGTTGTCTGACCATGGAGCCTTATCAGAGGCTTTCAAGATAAGACGAGTCAACATGCCGTCACCAGCGAAGAATTCGTATGGAATAACTTGGTTGACACCAGCTGTGAAGGGACCAGGGAAGTTAGCCTTGTCCAAGTAAGTGGCTGGGACATCTACTGTATCTTTGGTATTGTCAGCCACACCTTTTTGGACTTCAGCTGGAGTAGTCAAACCATTCAAGTTGACATCCAAATCTTTAGTCGCTACCAGATTAGTTAAGTCAGGTTTGCCATCTTTCGCACCGTACACCTTGATAGTAGCTTTGTAGCTTTGCGTACCATTTTGTTTCAAAAGGTCAAGCAGCTCTTTGTCAGATTTGCCTTGGGTGCCTGCTAAATCCACTTCATAGAAGTAGAGGCCTTTGCCCAATTTCTCTACTGGTGGGAGAGCAGGATTTTTAGCTGAGCCGTTGTCTGACCATGGAGCCTTATCAGAGGCTTTCAAGATAAGGCGAGTCAACATACCATCTCCACCAAAGGCTTCGTATGGAATAACTTGGTTGACACCAGCTGTGAATGGTCCTGGGAAGTTGGCTCTATCCAAGTAAGAAGCCGGAACATCTACTGTGTCTTTGGTGTTTTTAGCCACACCTTTTTGGACTTCAGCTGGAGTGGTCAAACCATTCAAGTTGACATCCAAATCTTTCGTCGCTACCAGGTTAGTTAAGTCAGGTTTGCCATCTTTTGCACCGTACACCTTGATAGTAGCTTTATAGCTTTGAGTTCCATTTTGTTTCAAGAGATCAAGCAGCTCTTTATCAGATTTGCCTTGGGTGCCTGCTAAATCCACTTCATAGAAGTAAAGGCCTTTGCCCAATTTCTCTACTGGTGGGAGAGCGGGATTTTTAGCTGTTCCGTTGTCTGACCATGGAGCCTTATCAGAGGCTTTCAAGATCAGGCGAGTCAACATGCCATCTCCAGCGAAGAATTCATATGGAATGACTTGATTGACACCAGCTGTAAATGGACCTGGGAAATTAGCTTTGTCAAGATAGCTAGCTGGGACATCTACTGTGTCTTTGGTGTTATCAGCCACACCTTTTTGCACTTCAGCTGGAGTAGTCGCTGGTTGCGCTTCACTAGCTTCACGGTCTTGTCCAGAAACTGTAGACGCAGGACTTTCCACAGGTTTAACTGCATCTTCTGTTTGTTTCTTAGAGTCAGGTTGTGCTTGCACTTCTTCTTTTGGCGCTACTGCAGGCTCTTTAGCAGTTGCGTCCACTTTTTCTGAAGAGCTTGTCGTATCCACACTTGCTTTAGGTGTTGGAATAGACTGTTCTGAAGGAAGAGCTACATCGACTGCTTTTTTAAGAACCTCTGCTGGTAAGTCGCTCTTTTCACTCACCGAAGTTGCGTCTGGCACGACTTGGGCAGGGGTCGGATTGACGACATCAGCACGCGCAGAACTTGGTTGACCGACTAGGACAAAGAAGCCACTGGCCACAACAACTGAAGCAACACCGACACTAAGACGGCGAATTGACCAACGAGTATATCTCTGATTTGGATTGAATTTCATAGGATTCTCCTTAGAGTTTTTCTTTTTTTTTGATGACTCTAGTATAATCTCCTAAAATTAAAAAGGATTAAGAAAAAGTTAAAATTTTTCTTAAATCCCTCTTATAAAATACTTATATTGACTCAATAGTTATTGGAAAAAGTAGCCCTTCCTCTCCTACTCACTAAGCTCTGTCAGAGTATCCAAATGTTGGTTATTAATCACCGCCATAATATAGGCGCCTGACCGTAAAAGGTCATCAGGACCGAATTGAACATCTAGAGGAGCATTTTCATAGTCACGAAATCCAAGTACATTGAGGTTGTATCGTCCACGTAAATCTAGCTGGCTAAGGCTTTTCCCCGCCCAAGATTGAGGGATTCTCATCTCGACAATTGAAACATTCTTGTCCAACTGAAAGACATCTACGCTGTTATGAAAGAGAATTCTCTGCGCTAACGAACGTCCCATTTCAAATTCCGGTGAGATGACCGAGTCCGCACCAATTTTCTCCAATACTTTTTTAGCCATGTGACTTTTTACCTTGGCAATGACGGTCGGCACTCCTAGACTCTTACAGTGCATGACTGCAAGAACACTGGATTCCAGATTTTCCCCCGTTGCAACAACTACGGTATCGCAGGTGTCAATTCCCGCTGATAGAAGGAGTTCTTCATCCGTAATATCTCCAACAACCCCACGCGCCAGCACGGGTTCAAATTGATTAATGCGCTCCTCGTGGTCATCAATAGCAATGATATTCATATGATGCTTGGCAAGAGCAGCCAAAACACTGCTCCCAAAAATTCCCAAGCCTAAAATTCCAATCGTCCGATCTGACATCGTTCTTCCTTTCTTATCCAATGGTGATATCTGCTTTCATATAGTGAATCAAATCTTTCTTGTCTGGCTGGTATTCTGCTAAACTGACCAGTAGTGTCAAGGGGCCAATACGGCCGATAAACATCAACAACATAACGATACTGAGAGCTAACTTGCCTAACTCTGGTGTTAAATTCGCCGTCACTCCAACTGTCGCAAGGGCTGAAATGGTCTCAAACATGAGGTAGATAAAGCGCGGATTTCCTTCTGCTGTTATCCCTAGCAGGATCAAGCCCAGCAAGAATGTTAGCAAGAAGATAATAAAGACACTAAAAGATTTTTGCACGGTTCGAGGTTCAATAGTTCTCCGAGCCACATTGGCATGAGGTAAGCCCAATAGTTCGCTACGAGCGAAGGCCAACAAGACAAAGAAGGTCGTAATCTTGAGTCCCCCTGCCGTCCCTCCAGGCGCCCCGCCCAGAAACATCTGCAAGATGTAGATCAGCAAGGTGACCGGTCGAGCCTGGGTGTAATCAATAGAAGCAAAACCTGCCGTTCTCATGCTGACAGTCTGGAAAAAGCTAACCAGCACTTTCTCTGGAGCGCTGAGATTCCCAATCGTCCCTGGGTTGTTCCACTCAATTAAGAGAGTCGATACTGTTCCAAAGAGCAAAATTCCCGCTGTTAAAAAGAGAACCAGCTTAGTATGAAAGCGAAGACGGCGTTTTTTCTTTTTCCCAAACTGGGTAGCTAGGTCAAACCAGACCATAAATCCTAGGCCACCCGTTATAATCAATCCTGCAATCACTAGATTGATCAAAGGGTCCGTCTGAAAGACTGCCAAACTCGTACTTCCAAAATTATCAAATCCAGCATTGCAGAAAGCTGAAATAGCCAAAAAGATAGAGGTTAAAAGCCCTCGCCCCCATCCAAATTCAGGAATGAAGCGGAAACTCAGTAGAAAGGCACCAATCCCTTCTACCAGAAAAGTCGTCAAAAAGATCGAGCGGATGAAGTCCTTTAAGGACTGGGTTTCCCCATAACTAAAACTTTCTTGAATAGTCTCACGGCTACGAAGACTGAGCTTTTGTTTCCCTTGGATATAAAAGATTCCAATAAAGGTCATAAGCCCCAAACCACCGATCTGGATTAAGAGCATACAGATCAATTGACCCCAGATATTGTAAGTAGAGGCCACCGGCTGGGTGAAGAGCCCTGTCACACAGACCATGGACACAGTCGTAAAGAGATGGTCAAAGTAGGTCGCTTGTGACGTTGTTGCTTGCACAAAGGGAAGACTTAAAAGGAGCGAACCCAAGAAGATAACTAGGGCAAAACTTAAAAAGATACGACGGGCTGGTGATAATCGAACCAGAGTCGTCTTGATTTTTTCCAAAAAAGATTTGAATAACATAGCTACATTGTACCATAAAAACAGTAAGAGCACTCACATGTGGTGCACAATAGCAAAACAGAGTTCGAGCGCCTTATCAAAAGCTTCCGAGCCCCAGTCACGACTGTCGTAGTTATCTAGATCCACCAGGGAATCTGCAGTAAAGAGCAGTTCTCCCCAGACAACCCTACGTAACTGAGCTACTGCCGCAAGAGCAGAGCACTCCATCTCCACAACAGCACAACCTTCTTCCTTACGATAAGCAACCTTTTCAGCTGTCTCTCGGTAAAAACCATCTGTCGTCCAGGTCATAACTTCCTCATAAGGAATGCCTCTTTGTTCCAAGACTTGCTCAATGGCAGAGATAACCTCAATCTGCATCTCCATATAACGAGAAGGTGCTGCATAATGGTAGCTGGTCCCCTCATCTCGCAGAGCCCGAACAGGGACGAGAAAGGCATTTTCCTCTATATCGGCTAGGACGCCACAGGTTCCAGTGGAAATGATTTGCTCCACACCATAGCCAATCAACCAATCCATAAACTGGGCAGCTGGGGCTGAGCCTACGGGCGCCTGGGCCAGACAGATCTCCTCACCCTTGTAGTTAACGACATAGACTGGATAAGTCTTGGTGGCAGAAACGAACTCACCAACACAGTCCGCCCCTACTTCCTGAGCATAACGGTCAATCTCCTCCTCCAAAAATGCATAGATACACTTCTTTGGCAACTTTAAGTCTAAACCCTCGTGATTGGGCATAAGGACCGCTTGGGGATTGTCATCAAACTCCAAAATGGGAATCGCATGTTTCTGAATCATAACCCACCTCCTCTAATTTTGTACTATTGTATCAAAAGCTGACGGAGTATCAAGGAGTTGTCTTTAGCAAGCCAGTAAACTCCTCTTCCATACATTTAAAAAATCGTTGCACTGCTGGAGAGGTCGGCTTCTGTTTTGGCAAAGTGATTGAGGACTTATAAAAACATATCAAATCCAATAACAAAAAGACATGAATCTGAAATAAGCAGAACATGTCTTTTTTAGCTTGTTTGAAAGTTAAGTAAATAAACCTTAGTTCTTCTAGAACTCCCTTATTTCCACAAGCCACCTAAAATCTGTTTTTCTAATAAGTCTAAGTCTTCCTCTTTTATTTCTCCATTGTCGCTAACGATATAAAGCTGAGCGAAGTAAGCCAACAATGGACCAACACAAATACGAACCATTTGAGGAATCGTTAACTCTGAATTTACACGTGGATCTGCTAGCAATTCCTTATGAAGCACTCGAAGTTTATCTTGAATAGCATTCCAGATAAAAATCTGTTCATTTTTTAGTTTTTTATTTGAAAAACTCTCCTGCAGAATGATTTTCATCAAAGCACGATTTTTTTTGAGATAGCTCATACGATCATGGACGAGATAACGAACCCTCTCTTCTGTCGTTTCAAAAGCTAAGAGTTCCTCAAAAAAACTACCGAAAATGCCTGGGACTACAGGATGTAAAATAGCCGTCAGTAAATCATCCTTCGTCTTAAAATACTTAAACAAAGTTGCCTGACTTAGTCCAGCACGCTCAGCTATGTGAAGAGTTGAGGTCCCATGGTAACTCCTGGTTGATATGAGATCCACTGCTGCCTGCATGATTTTTTTCTTTCCTTGAGGGTAATTCGCTTCTTCTAAGTAATCTTCAAACGATTCAAAAACAGTCTTATCCATCTAATCTTCACACCTTTTTAGCATTATTTATGTTGATTTCTAAACTTTACGATAACGACGCAATCCAACAATATTGAGAATTGTTAAAATGATCAAGAAAATCATTAAAACACCAAGATTTGGCAAAATATCACCAAGATTGTGTCCGTAAAGAATAATCTGGCTTATTGCATCACCAGAATAGGTTAATGGCAAAAATTTCCCCACAGTTGGAGCCCATTCTCCCATGGATGACAATGGAATAATCCCTGAGAAAAAGAGTTGAGGCATAATCACGAGAGGAATAAATTGCATCATTTGGAATTCTGATTTTGCTAGAGTAGACAAGAGAATCCCAAAAGCTAGTGCTACAAGAGCCAGTACCACATTAACTATTATAACATTTAAAATATTTCCTACAACTTCTACATCTAGTAGCCAAATTGCTGCTAAGACGACAACTGCCGTTTGAAAAATCGCAATAATACCGTAAGACAACATATAGCCATAGACGATTTCAGAACGTTTCACTGGGGTTGCTAACAAGCGATCCAAGGTTCCACTTGTGCGCTCTTTCAAAAGTGCCATACCAGAAATCAAAAAGACAAAGAAAAAGACCACAAAGCCAATTAAAATTGGAATCATATGTGCAAAGAATCCAGTATTTTTATCTCCATATTGGTAAGATTCTTTGATTTCAGGCGCCTTTGCATCTAATTTCAATTGTGGAAGAGCCTGTTTGACACGAGATAATAACTGATCGGTGCCTTCATTGACGATACTTGTTCGTAACACTTGTCGTGTCATAGTTGTTTTAGAAGCATCCGTATTTGCGTAGTCGACCTGATACTCACCATCTTTATACGATATGACTGCATCTACTTTCTCGTCAGCTAGAGCTTTTTTAGCCTGATCTAAGTCTTGATAAGTCTCGACGTCCACATGATCGAGCTCATCCATTTTCGTTACCAAACCAGTTGGTAAATCTTGTGTCGCTAACTTGACATTCACGGTTGTACTAGCTGAAAACATGAGGTTCATCAGCCACATAATAAATACCGGCGCTACAAACATCATAGCCAAGGTTCGTTTGTCACGAAGCAATTCTTTGATAACTTTTTTAGCAATAGCAATGGTTCTCATCTTACTCTCCTTCTGCTTTCAAAAATACTTCTTCAATACTTGAAACTTGATAACTATCTTTTAAGTGTTGCGGTGTATCAAAAGCAATGATTTTTCCACCTAATAACAAGCCGACCTTATCCGCTAACTCTGCTTCATCCATAACATGGGTAGTAACTAATATCCCAATCCCATTGTCTCTAAGCGCGAATAATTCTTTCCAAATTTTCTTTCGAAGAGAAGGGTCGATTCCAACTGTCGGTTCGTCCAAAATCAAGAGCTGAGGATTCCCCAGAAGCGCGATGGCTAAAGACAAGCGTCGCTTCATTCCTCCAGAATAACCGGATACCGTTTTATTCAAATGCTCTGTCAGATCCACAACTTGAGCCACATGGGCAATTTCAGCTGTCAGATCTCTTTTGGATAGCCCTTTTAGCTGACCAAAAAATTCTAGATTTTCTTGACCTGACAAAGCCTCATATAAGGCATCTGACTGGGCCATATAACCAATATCTCCTAAAATATGGCGATTGGGCATAGTGTGATTTAACACTAAAGCTACGCCTCCATCAGCCTTTTCCATTCCTAACGCAGTCTTAATCATAGTTGATTTACCAGCACCAGACGGACCAATTAATCCTATAATTTCTCCTGTCTGCAATTCAAAGCTGACATGATTCAGAACTATTTGATGGTCAAAAGATTTTACTAAATCTTGTAAATGTAGTAATGTTTTCATTTACTTCCTCCTTGGTGAGTGATTACTCACTTACTAAATATAAACCTATTATAGTGAGTAATCACTCACTTGTCAAGAAAAAAGTTGAAATTCTTTAAAAAAATAAAAACACCAGATGATATTATCTGATGCTTATTAAAAATATCTCTGATTTTAGGAGTGTTTCTGAATCTCTTCTCGATACTCCGATATCGTCTTTCCTGTCCACTTTTTAAAGGCCTATTCTTCCTCTGCTTTTCTCAGCCAATCCTACCATCGTCATTGCTATCGCAACTCTAATGACCTTGGCGATGGAAATTCATTTTACTCATTTTTATATGAAACAGACTAAGAAATTTTCAAGACCTAATGGGGAGTTGTTTTAGCTACAATCCATCTCTCAAACATAAAAACTCTCCCTTCTCTTTCGAGAAAGGAGATTCTTTTTTATCCTCGTCCGCCAGGGGCTGGACCGCCAGGACCACCATTTCCTTGAGGGCCTCCATTTGGTCCACCGCCTCCAGGCATAGAGTTAACGATTTCCGTTTGTTTTTCGCCGTTGAGATAGATGTCACCACCTGTATAGGTCGCCGTTCCATCAAAGTCAAAACCTGTTTGACCAATCATTTTAATGGTTCCACCTGTAACCGTGATATCCCCGTTTGAGTCGATTGGATCTGTATCCCCTTGACCAACTTCTATTGTCAGGTTCCCACCGTTCATAGTAAAGAAAATCTCACTTTGTTGGGCATTTTTATTTGCTGCATTGACTCCATCATCTGTCGCATAGACATTGATATCGCCGTCGTTTATGGTGATAGATTTTCCTTCTATCCCTTCTGTTGAATTCTTAACGGTATAGGTACCGCTATCAATCACTAGGTTACCAGAAGCGTGAATTCCATCATCTCCTGCTGTGACTGTTATGGTATTGTTAGCCAAATACATATTACCGACAGTCATATCGTCATCATTGTCGACCTTTACGCCATCTTCCTTGGCATCGATAGTCATGGTTGTACCAGTGATGTTGAGTTCATCATTGACATTAAAGGCATCGCCGACTGCTGTGATGTTATAGGTTCCACCCGTGATATAGAGAGTGTCATTGGCCTTGATAGCGTTGTTCTTCTTGCCATCTACATTGAGAGTTCCTTTCCCGTTGATGGTCAAATCCACCTTAGAAAAGAGAGCTGCGTCAGCCTTTTCGTCGCTGTTAGAGCTTGAGTCAGAGAGACTATTGGTGGTTCCCTCTGCTAGAGTTAAGTAGACGTGGCCAACTGATGTCGCTGAAATCGCTGCATTGGTATTGGTCATGGTCGCACCTTTTAGGACTAGATGAACATCTGCCGACTTATCTGCCTCGACCTTGATCTGCACTCCGTCAGACTGACCTGAAATCACATAGGTCCCAGATTTTGTGATGGTCACTGTTGATCCAGAGACTGTCACCCCATCTCCAGAGACGTTTGCTGATGAGCCAGATAACTCAATCTTAGAAGCTGTACTTTCATCATAAGAAGTATCATAGTCCTTCTCAGTAAAATAGGAAGATTGGTTTGTCTTTGTTGAAGTTGTTGTGGCACTATTTGTCGTTGCATTGGTATTGGATGTAGTTGTTGACTGGGCACATGCTGCCAGCAGCACCATTGCCGTTAAACTCGTTGCGAGTAGGGTCCATTTTTTTGATTTCATACCTTTTTCCTCTCCTTCGTATGATATAGCTAGACAGTCTACAGAAGATTCCCGAAACAAAACTAAAACTTTTCTGAAAGTTTCCTTAAATTCAGTTTGGATTAGATTTCGCCTAGTAATTTTTTAGAAAGGGCTGCTAAAACAATTTTTGAACTTTAGACTACCTTTAATAGATTTTTAAAACCAACATCCCTCAGTACGATGTTTCCTTGACCAAGAAAGCAAAAAAGAAGAAAAATTTATAAGATTAGAGTTCATAAAAAGAACAGCCCAGGCTGTTCTTTTTAGTTTTCTTTTACTGGTATTTCCTTGATAACACGCGCAGGATTCCCACCTAGGACAACATTATCTCCAAAGGACTTGGTAATCACAGCCCCTGCTCCAGCAACGACATTATTTCCTAGTGTCACTCCAGGAAGGACGATGACGCCACCTCCAGCCCAGAAATTGTCTCCAATGGTGATGGGCTTGCCGTATTCGACCCCTGAATTGCGTTCATCCGGATCCAGTGGATGGAGTGGGGTTAAAAACTGACAGTTGGGACCAATCATGGCGTTGTTCCCGATGCGAATCGGACAAACATCCAGCATGGTCAAGTTCCAATTAGAATAAAAATTTTCCCCTAGATGGATATTGACCCCATAATCGACCACCAGATGTGGATTGACATAGAGATTTTGTCCGGTTGAACCAAACCAAGTCTTGATGATTTCGGCTCCCTTCAAGGGATCTTCTTCCCGGTTAAAGGCAGCCTGTTTTTGGCGAGAAGCCTGAGCCAAGGCCCGTAACTCGGAATCAAACGGATGATAGGGTTCTCCTGCTATCATTTTCTGGTATTCACTGGTCATAGTATCACCTCATACTTACTTTGGAGCCCATCATATCAAAAAGCCTTTGAAAGGTCAAGAATACTATAATATCAAATTTTCGGACACTATCAACGCTCACTTATTCTTGCAATTTATCGATTAGAAATCGTTCACTTTGTCTATATCAATCACAATGTATTGTTTACATGATGTTGTAAAAAAGTGATTCCCAAAATGGAAATCACTTTTTATTCAGCAAGGAAATGGTTCCTGAACATCGAAACCATAATAAAAATCATTGCTTCGTACCAAGTTCTCGCAATTTCTGATAAACTTGCTCTTCATCCGTTGCCACCTGATAAACAATATTTTGATTTCCCAAGGAATTAAAAAAATACTCTTGAATAGCAATAGCTAATTTATCAGTGTCTCGCATATTATCTGCCTTAGTTTCTACAAAAAGATAAATAATCTTATTTTGAGCACCTTCAATTACAAAAACAAAATCAGGACTAGTTGTTCCACCTGTATATTTTGGAATACGAATAGCAGATTTAGGAAGTTTTCCGAATACTGTTACTGTCTTATCGTAGTGATGCTGAAGAAGTTTTTTCTCTGGATTCTCACTATCATAGTAAACGGGTGGACGGTCGTAAAGATATCGTTCTTCCCTCCCAACTTCAGTCAACTCTTTTGTACCTAAATTTCCAATAATAATTTCATTTACAAAACTATCCGTTGTAGCATCATAAAGTGTTGTAATAGCTTGAAAATCCAAACTTTCATAGCGATAAGCTGTGCTATAACTCTTCTCAAAAGCACATTTAAAGGCTTTAACCAAATTTTTCAAAGTCTCATTATTTAGAATATTATCATTTCTAATTTTTTTCAATACTTTTAAGAGTCGCCTATGTAATGCTGTAATAGGTAAATTCGTTTCCTGTACCAGCTTTTTGAGGAAGTCTCCATACGCCATACCAGCTCTCGTATGCCTATAACGAGCCGTCTCCATTGAACTAGCAACTTCACTATCCCCTGCTACCAGACTTTCCCTTATCATACCAAAATATTCAACAACATAGTGCGTCTCATCTAAAAATATCTGATCCATAAGTTGTGATATGTCAACAGCTCCATCATCAAAAACTATCATACGTCGCTTCGAAAAATCTCTCCAAAGTTCTTTCACCTGTTTCCAGTTGTCTTGATTTAATTTAACATGCGTAACAGGCCTTGTCTCATTACTATTACGAACCTTATCGCCTCTCAGTTGCTGTTCTGTCAGGATGGGATACAACTGGCATAATTTCTCCCATCCTCCCTCTTGATAAGTCATAGAAAAATCAATAATTCCCTTCTGTCCCAACTGATTTTTGAGGACATTCTCCGTCAAATCCGAATAATGGCTAAGAATCAACCGAATCGTTTGCTCATCTAATCTTTCTCTATTAAATTCAATTGGAGCGTCGTTGTTGATTTCTCCAATTAATTTTTGGGCAAAATCTCTCTCATCATATCCAATGAGGAAATCCAACCGAGAGACAAATTCGTCTTGTGTGACACGGCGTCCCTTCTCATCAACTGGAAGACGAAGTCCTCGACCTACTTCTTGAATCTTCGAATTTTCAGATCCGGAAGTGCGAAGTTTGCAAATAACAAAAACATTGGGGTTATCCCATCCTTCACGAAGCGTCCACTTTGAAAAGAGGAAGCGTCTAGTTAGCCAATTCCCTTCACCATCTTTAAAAGACAATAGCTTGGTTTTATTATGAAGAATATCATCAACTTCTGCTTGGATATCATCGGCACTTGACCCACGATCTTCTCCGAAATAGCCTGCATGAATGGACTGAGTATCAGCCTGCAAGTCACATAGACTTGCTTTAAGGTAGCCTAAATAATCTTTACTGATAGCATCTGACATTTTTTCCATGTCTGCTATCCTGCTTTGCAATTTAGCCAAAAGCAGACGCTCAAAGGTCAAACGCAACCAGCCATCCTTCTTTCGATAAGAGGCAATAGAGTCAATGAAAAAAAGGGTTAGAGCCTTAATCTTAGGTTGATTATTCGGACGACTAAAAAGTTCCCATTCCTTTATAAAGTGCTTATCAATAGCATCTTCTATCATAAGTTCCTGATAAGAGTTAGCAAAGGTGTGAGGTATGAGCATCATCCCAACAGCCAATTCTAATCCATTACTGAGCACTTTGGAACCTGCATAAAAAACATCCCCCTCAAAAGCAGAATCAACATCAGCAAGATTATCTCCGACCGCTAGCGTCCTTGTCAAATTGCCTTTTTTCAGCGTCAACTCCTTCGCTTTTACGCCCACTACCTTCCATACATTTTGGCTTTCCTCTTTAGTCAATTTAGGATAAGCAATATCAATCCCCTTTACAAGCCCTTGATTAAAGGACTTGACAGCAGTCAAGTTATAGACTGGTTGGTCTTGATAATAGTGTTTCTTTAAATGTCCCACTCGACCATTTTTTACCATCACCTCAGGAAATGTAGCCCCAAAGCGAACAATCATTTGAGGCTTGAGACTGGTTACCGCTTGATAATTTTTGCCGTCAATGGGAAAACGATGCGGTTCGTCTATAATAACAACTGGACGCGTCCTTTCAAGGGCTGCAATGGGCTGTGTGATGTTAGACAAAAGGGTCTGATCATATTTGTCACTCGTCATAGAAGACGATCGTAGCATATCTGCATTGACTAGAAGAACTTGAATCGTATTGCTATTGAGCCTTGAGCCTTCGATAAAACTTGTCAGTTGAGCTGGAAAGTTTTTGCGGCCACTTTTCACTTTAAAGTCCCCTGCATTGATAACATTGAGATCAATACGAACGCTACCATAATGTTGAGAAAAGTGCTGTTTAGCATAATCCGACTGGATAAAATGTCTGGTTCCCTCTTTGATAGCGGGACTCGGTACGACAATAATAAATTTAAAAAGTCCTCTCTCCTTGTGAAGCTCATAGAGAAGTCTGGTATATACATAGGTCTTACCAGTTCCTGTCTCCATCTTGACATCTAAAAATTTCTTCTCATCATAGCGTCCATAGAGAAGAGGATTAGCATAGACATAGTTGATATCGGGATCCGTACTACAATCATCAATCTTTGGAAATGCATCCATAATAGCTTTTAAAGCTTCTTCTTGATGGGGCAGTTCTTCTAGAAATAGTTTCATGACGACCTCCTAATAATTCTTTATCAACTTAACTACCTTGTCCAGACTGGACAAGGCTAACTCAAGCTCACGCAGGGCTGTCATCTCAAAACTATAACCATATAGAATGATAGTCTGAACTTCCAGCTCGCGCCTACCAAGAAGATTGACTAATACTTTTGTCTGCTCTTCTGTCCAGCCCTGTTCAATCAAATATAAACGATTATCCAGTTGGATAGCAGGGTAACCAGCAAAATCAAGATGCTTTTCCTTCTTATCAACTGCATAACCATCAGACAACTTCCAAGTTGTCAGAATGGTTTCGTGCGCTAAGGCTCCTCCCTCAACTCCCAGATAGTCTGCTGAAAAAGGTGTCAACATGTCGTCAAAATAATCTTCGCCGATCAAGTTAATCTGTCCAGATCCATCCATAAAAGTTCCTGTCTCAATATCATACGTATCCAAGTCTTCCAACAATTTCTGATCAGGCTTGACTACTTGATAATGCTTAAATCCACCATCAAAGTTAGGAAAACTAGGATTTATCTCAAGAATTTTGGCCCTCGCACGCTTAATCCGCTCACGAGAAATTTGATCAATATAGCGATAGCCGTCCTTATAGGCAGCTTCTCCCCCTTTTGCAGGGCTTTCTGTGCCATCAGAGTTTGTCGTAAAAGTCGGCTGATCTAACTGTACCATGATATAGCAACGATTTCCTCCATCCTCAGCATTTAACTGCATAACTGCATCAGCTGTTGTCGCAGATCCAGCGAAAAAGTCTAGAACAGTGGCAGAGTTGTTTCCAAACATCTTTAATAACATTTTAATAAAAGATGGATTTTTTGGCATTGAAAACAGTTTCTTTGAATCAAATTCTCCGTAAACAAAACCAGCAGTCTCCGTTTTGAAATCCCACTCATCAGATGATTTGATTAAACTTTTTTGTTGTTTGTAAACATTTCTATCTTTTTCATAGATACTCTCTTCTTTAAATATCAATGATTTTGTATTAAATAACTCTAGAAACTTACTTTTAGAGTAAGTATTTTCAAGAAGTTCCCCATCTTTTATTGATTTATAAACTTTATATCCTTTATCTAACAAATCACTTCTAACTTCATCAATCTTCTCAGTTACTAGCTCAATCACTTCTCCATTATAATAAACTGAGTAATTCTTATTATCATCAGCAGCTAGTTTATTTGTGCTTTCACCAACTAAAACACGCTTCCCATGGGAATAATACCCATATTCATCTTTTAATAATTTGTTTTTTCTTACAACATTTTCAAACGGAAGGGCTTTGTCAAAATCTCTTGCATAAACTAACAGTGTCTCATGACTGACAGCTACAAATTTCCCATTTTTTCTTCCCTTGGGATTATTTTCAATAGCTAGATTAGCCACAAACTGTCCTTCTCCAAATATCTCGTCCATAAGTAACTTTAGATTAGCTTGTTCATTATCATCGATAGAGACAAAAATAATACCCGTATCCTTGAGAAGACGTTTTGCCAGCCAGAGTCTAGGATACATAAAGGTTAACCAAGCTGAGTGTGTAGCACGGCCCTGAATAGACTTAAGCCGAGAAAGTCCCTCCTCATCCAGACCAAACATAGCTTTGAGTTTCTCATCGCTGTGAGAAAAGCTATCAGGATAGACAAAACCGTCCGATCCTGTATTATAGGGCGGGTCAATATAGATGACATCGATGCTATTTTCATAACCAGGTTGCAGGTGACGTAGAACTTCCAAATTATCTCCCGTAAAAAAGAGATTGCGGCTGTTCTGATGAATCATCTCTTCATTATGCTTGATATTAGGGACAACCACCGTTTCTGAAAGCTCTCCCGTTTGTTTTTTTGCATAGTTCTTTCCAACAAAATCTAGTTGGTACCCAGAAGATAACTCCGTTTGAATACTCTCCTTAGCTAGACTTCTCTTAAATTTGTCCATATCAAAGCTTTCGCCTACAAAGAAATCTGGAAGTTTGCTCTTCAACTCCTTGAGAAAGGCTGATTTAGATGTGATGGCTTGATTTTCCATCCGAATATCCTTAAGCATGAGCCACCTCCTTCATGCTTATGGTACGCAAAAAGCCTGCCACAAAAGTAACAGGTATACGTATAAATAAAACATTAAAAAACTTAGCTATTCGCGGAATTATATATATATATATATATATATGTGTGTGTGTGTGTGTGGTTTTTTATGCATATTTCTCCTCGCATCTTCGGTTCATAGAGTTTTCTTAAGTATCAACCAAAGTTCTTTTGATGTTTTTATTATATCATAATTTAAGCGATCAAATCCTAAAAACATCGAATATACCCAAGTCAAAACAACTTGCTTGACAAAAGCTTGACTTCATGGTTTAATATACCCCATAAGGGTATATTTGGAGGTGCCTATGTTTCACTTATTTACAAAAATTGACAGTATTTCTACCAGCGAGTTAGAAGTTAAACTCAAGGAACCGATTCAACTACTGGATGTTCGAACGCCTACGGAATTCCGTAGAGGTCATATCAAAAACGCCAAGAATGTTCCTTTAACAGAAATCGGTTCTTACATACCTGCGACAAAAGAAACACTCTATGTCATTTGTCATTCTGGTGTACGAAGCAAACTAGCTGCGAAAAAGCTAAAGAAAAAAGGTTACGATGTCGTCAATGTTCGAGGCGGTATGAGCGCTTGGACAGGTAAGGTCATCTAAAAGCATAAAGGAGAAAGTCAATGAAAGTTATCATTGTTGGAGGAGTTGCAGGCGGTATGTCAGCAGCAACCCGCCTCAGACGTCTCATGGAAGACGCTGAAATCACTATTTTTGAGAAAGGTCCCTTTGTTTCCTTTGCAAACTGCGGACTTCCTTACTATGTTTCAGGAGAAATTGCAAACCGTGATAGTTTATTGGTCCAAACTCCTGAAAGTCTCAAAGCACGCTTTAATCTCGATGTGCGACCATTTCACGAGGTCATCAGCATTTCGCCAGCAAAGCACACTGTGACCGTACGCCATGATGGACAGGAATTCACAGAAAGCTACGACAAGTTGATCCTCTCCCCAGGAGCTAAACCATTTGTTCCTACCATTAAAGGTTTGGCAGAAGCTAAGAATGCCTACACGCTTCGCAATGTTCCTGATCTCGATGAGATTGTGGCGGCCTTGGACAATCATCCAAGGGAAGCTGTCGTCATCGGTGCAGGCTTTATCGGGCTTGAAATGGCTGAAAACCTTGCTAAACGTGGATTGCAAGTTACTATCGTTGAGAAAGCACCGCATGTCTTGCCACCATTAGATCAAGAAATGGCAGCCTTTGTCCATGCAGAATTGCTGGCAAACGGTGTTCGCGTTATCACTTCCCAGTCTGCAACTCGATTTGAAGACCAAGGAAAAATCATCGTTCTCGAAAACGGGCAAAAGATCGCTTCTGACCTCACCATCCTTTCTGTCGGTGTTGAACCTGAAAACGGACTGGCAAAAGTTGCGGGGATTGAACTGGGACTTCGTGGTGGGATCCTGGTCGATGAGCATTATGAAACCAGTCAAAAAGATATTTTTGCAGTTGGGGATGCTATCGTCGTCAAGCAAGAGATTACGGGGCAAGACGCTCTGATCTCTCTCGCTTCTCCTGCCAATCGTCAAGGACGCCAAGTGGCGGACGTCATCGCAGGACTTGGTCGTACAAACAAGGGCAGTATCGGCACTGCTATCGTTCGTACCTTTGATATGACAGCCGCTTCGACTGGTCTCAGCGAACGTATCCTTCGCATGAATCAACTCCCTTACAAGGCACTTCATGTCAGTGGAAAAGATCACGCTGGTTATTATCCAGGCGCTACTGATATGACCTTGAAACTCCTCTTTGACCCAACCACTGGAAAAATCTATGGTGCCCAAGGAGTTGGGAAGAAAGGTGTTGACAAGCGAATCGATATCCTTGCAACTGCTATCAAGGGAAATCTCACCGTCTTTGACTTACCAGAATTGGAGTTCACCTATGCGCCACCATTTGGCTCCGCTAAGGATCCCGTCAACATGCTGGGCTACGCGGCCTTGAACCTAATCGAAGGTTTAAGTGACAATATTCAATGGTACCAGCTCGAAGACGAACTGGCTAAGGGAAAGAAATTCCTTGATGTGCGGACAAGTGGCGAATTCCAAAATGGTCGACTTAAGGTTGACACCATCCACATCCCCCTAAACGAACTACGGAAACGCTTGGATGAACTAGACAAGAACCAAGCCTACATCGTTAGCTGCCACAGTGGTTTACGCAGCTATATCGCAGAGCGTATCCTCAAGCAAGCAGGATTTACCGTCCAAAACCTTGACGGCGCTTATTCACTATACAAAATGGCTAAGCCAGAAGGAGTCGAATATGGAAACTAGTATCAGCATGGCTGACTTTTATGAAAAATATCAACATGAAAATCTAAATCTTATTGATGTACGTGAAATACATGAATTCCAAGCAGGACATGCGCCAGGTGCAAAAAATCTTCCGTTAAGTAGCTTGGAGCAAGGCTATAAAGAACTCAAACCGGACCATGCATACCATGTTATCTGTCAAGGTGGAGTACGTTCTGCATCTGCCTGTCAATTTCTTAGAGCTCAAGGCCTCACCGTTACCAATGTAGAAGGTGGTATGAATGCTTGGCCTGGGCAAGTAGAATAAGCAAAAAAAGCTGGGCAACAACTCAATTTCAGGAGAAAATGAAGTAATACTCAATGAAAATCAAAGTGCAAACTAGGAAGCTAGCCGCAGGTTGCTCAAAGCACTGCTTTGAGGTTGTAGATAAGACTGATGAAGTCAGTAACATATATACGGCAAGGTGAAGCTGACGTGGTTTGAATTTGATTTTCGAAGAGTATAAATCTCCCCACAATAAAACGCATAGTATCAAGGCTTTTCAACACCTGATAGTATGCGTTTTTTAATTTTAAAGACTTTTTCCAGCCTCGCTTGATTCACATTAAACTATTCTAATAGTAGAGATCTTTGCAACTATCGTCTCAAAAAATTAGTTTATTTCCGTTTAATCAAGTATCGGATGGCCTTTTCTAAGCGTTCCTTTTGAGCCTCGGGATCATCTAGTGGTTGGTTGATGCAGGCGGTGAGATTTTCCGTAATCATCATCTCAATCACGCGCTCAACACTCGATTTCACTGCTGTCAATTGCGTCACAATATCAGCGCAATCACGATCTTCTTCAATCATCTTTTGAATCCCACGCAACTGGCCCTCTGAACGTTTCAAGCGTGTTATATACTTTGAGTTTGTCATTTCTTTTTCCTTGCTCGATTTTTCTTCATTATATCTCGAATAAGGGGCTTTGTCAAAATTCTCATCCCATCTGTCTTTGTAGGAACTTATCTCATATCTGTGTTTTCATGATATAATAGTAAAAAACTGTTCAGAATGGACGTTCTTATGAATTCTATCTATGATAGCTGTGAAGCCTATTTACCCATCATTTTGCAAACCTTTATTCAAGACATAGATGAGGCCGCAGCCAATTACAAAAAAGAAACCAACCTCAAACTATATGAGCATTTGCATGCGCGCATCAAAACAGAAAAAAGCATGCGTGAAAAATGCCAACGCAAGGGCCTTCCTCAGACAAGTCAATCTGCTCTTAAAGAAATACGAGATGCTATTGGCGTTCGAATTATCACAGGCTTTACAGATGATATCTACCGCATCGTAGAGTATATTCGCCAGATGCCAAGCATCCATATTTTCAAAGAGAAAGACTATATCCGTCAGGTCAAACCCAACGGCTACCGTTCCTATCATCTGATTCTAGAGGTGACCACTCCCTACCCAGACTGTCTGGGAAATGACCAGGGTACCTATTTTATCGAGATTCAACTGCGCACAATTGCCATGGATTCCTGGGCTAGCCTCGAACACCAGATGAAATACAAGAAAAACATCCAAAATCCTGAGCGAATCACGCGCGAGCTCAAACGTTGTGCCGATGAGCTTGCTTCTTGTGACTTGACCATGCAGACCATCCGTGATTTGATTCAGTGCTCTGATCAAGACTAAGGAGAACCTATGAAAATCCTACTTGCCGAAGATGAAACCCAACTAAACCGTGTTATCACTGTTGCGTTAGAACGCGAAGGCTACAGCGTTGATTCTGTTTTTAACGGACAAGACGCTGTCGAAAAGGCTAAATCTAACCACTATCACCTCATGATTTTTGACATCATGATGCCAATTAAAACTGGAATCGAAGCCCTCAAAGAAATTCGCCAGGCAGGCAATACGACTCACGTCATCATGTTGACAGCCATGGCCGAAGTGGATGACCGCGTAACTGGACTTGATGCAGGTGCTGACGACTACTTGACCAAACCTTTCTCGCTCAAGGAACTCTTGGCTAGACTCCGTTCTACTGCACGCCGCCTGGAAGACTACACCCCGGATACAGTCCAATTAGGAAATACTCGCTTGGATATTGACGAACAAGAATTAGCTGCTACAAACAGCATTCGTTTAGGGAAAAAGGAAACCCAACTCTTGACTCTCCTCATCCAGCACGCTAACCAACCCCTCAGTTGTCAACAACTACTAGAGCAGGTCTGGCCAGATGAGCTGGAAGAACAGGATCACGAGCTCGTCTTTCTCTATATCTCCTACCTACGCCAAAAACTCCAAAGTGTCCAGTCTAGCTTACAAATACTTGGGGCTGCAGAAGGACCCTTCCAATTGACAGGAGGTGACTAGATGTTTCGAAAACTTCGTATCAAATTTATCGCAACGGCTACTCTTGCCATTGCTCTGATTCTAACCTTCTTTCTAGTCTTGATGAATAGTATCGTCTACACTCAGACGGAAGGTAACATCCACACCGTCCTCTCTATCTTAACCAAGAATGAGGGCAAACTTCCTATTACAGACGAAATCAAAGAAAGTCTGACTGAGAAAAATATCCAAGAAGGGATTGTCTATAATTTTCAATACTTCTCCGTCAGAAAAAAGGAAAATGACTACGCCATCTCCCTCACAAATGTCCAGTCCTTAACTGAGTCTGAAGTCAAAAGTTTTCTCCCAAACATCCTCAAAAAGCAAGAAACTTATGGTTCTATTACTCATAAGGGACGCTATTTTACCTACCAAGTGAGCCAATCTACGACTGGGAAACTACTGGTCTTCTTTGAGACAACTAACTATATCCGCGAACGCGACACCCTACTTCAGGTCTCTATCTGGCTGGCCCTAGCTAGCTTACTCCTCCTCATACTGCTCTTCACCTTGATTTCAGGGATTGTCATTCGTCCTTTTATCAAAAACTATGAAAAACAACGGATGTTTATCACCAATGCAGGACACGAACTTAAAACGCCTCTAGCCATCATTTCGGCCAATACCGAGCTACAGGAGTTAATGGAGGGAGAGACTGAGTGGAGTATCAGCACTAAAGAACAGACGGAACGACTCAACCACTTGATTGGAAGACTCATCCGACTTGCTCGGCTCGAGGAACAAGAGGACATCAAACTAGCTCCTCAAAATATCTCCGTCATCGCTGAAAAGGTTGCCTCAGATTTTGCTCCTCTCTTTACCAAAGAAGATAAAAAATTTGAAAGTTCTATTGAAGCAGACGTTGTAGAAAAAGTAGCCCAAGAAGAATTTTATGAGCTTCTTAGCATCCTTCTTGACAATGCCCGCAAATACTGTGATCCAGCAGGAACAATTCGCTTGACACTCCAACGCAAAAATTGCCTACTACGCAAACGAACCTGCATCACTATTTCTAATGATTACAAGGATGGACAAGCAGCTAATATTAAGCGTTTCTTTGATCGCTTTTATCGTGCGGAGACCTCTCACAACAACCAAACCATATCTGGACACGGAATTGGCCTCTCTATGGCTCAGCATCTCGTCAGCCTATTTAGAGGTAAAATATTTGTCACCTACAAAAAACAGGTGATTACCTTTACAGTCTGGTTATAGCTATAGCTCTTTTACCCTTTATCATTTCATAAAAAGCGAACAAGTTCGCATTCTAAAAACAGAATACGAGCTTGTCCGCCTTTTTCTATGTCTCTAAAATAAATGACGTCTCTTTCTCATCGTGCCAAGCGAATGCGGGTCACAATCTCATCCGGGTCTACCAAATCCAACTCACTTGAATTTAGCCATTTGGTCGGTGCTTCTAGCTCTTGTGTTTGCTTAACGATGGCTAAGAGTTCTTCCTTGCTTTCGACCTCAAGGACGTAGTAGGCCAAGCCTGGCAAGCCTTGCTCACGCGGAGCCAGACCTTTTCCAGCCCATTCGTTGACAGCCAGGTGGTGATGGTACTGACCTGCCGCTATCCAACTAGCACTAGGAATGCTAAATTTATCCTCTAGCCCCAACACCTTTTGATAAAACTGACTCGCCGCGTGGCTATCCTTCACCGATAGATGGATATGCCCCATTCTCGTCCCTTCAGCTAGGATAAAGGAATCCACCTTTTCCCCTAACTCATAAATGTCCTGTGCCGCAAGGGCTTCGGTCACACCGATAATGCGGCCGTCTTCTCGAATATCCTATGAAGAAACTGGTTTATCACGGTAGAGTTCAATGCCATTTCCTTCCAAATCCTCTAGATAAATGGCCTCACTGTATCCATGATCCGCACCCCCGACCAGAGGAATCCGCAAGTCACTTAGGTGTTTCAA
This sequence comes from Streptococcus oralis subsp. tigurinus, assembly GCF_002093575.1. Taxonomy (GTDB): domain Bacteria; phylum Bacillota; class Bacilli; order Lactobacillales; family Streptococcaceae; genus Streptococcus; species Streptococcus oralis_CH. Next base: position 97,576 of record NZ_LNVH01000005.1, read on the forward strand.
GACATCTGCAAGGCTTTTCGTGTTGGCAACAAAATCGCCAAATGATAGAGCCCATAATGCTCCCTTACTTCGCCAGCCTTTTCTGCCTGAATCAAGTGAACCAAGGCTTTTCTACCAAGTCCCAAAATCGCTTCTGTCTCTGTTTGAGATAAAATCTCCAAGCCAATAATCTGGTGATAAAAAGCCGTTTGACTCTTCAAATCCTTGACATTTAAAACCGCCTCTGCTAGGTAAATGTGGCTTTGGTAAGCATAAGTCATAGGGTGTCTCCTTTTTGTTGTAACTTCATATATTACACCAATTATACACTGTTGAAATAAAATGTCAACGAAGACAACTCAAAAGAGCTGGAAACCAGCTCTTCTTTTTATTTGACAACAAGCTCATAACGAGTTTTGCTGGTGAAAGTTTCCCCTGCTTTGAGAATGACTTGGTCTTTGAGGTCGCTGTGAATGGCATCTGGTAAAGCTTGCGCTTCAAGGGCAATCCCATTGTGTTGCACCATCGGCTGGCCTCCTATGATGACACTCTCATCCACAAAATTTGCTGTGTAGACCACAAGGCAAGGGGCCTCTGTCTTGAAAAGCAGGAAACGACCTGAGTTTTGATCATAAAGGAAACCAGCATTGTCATGACCTGCAGGAAGAGCAAATGGGTGATCCAAACCAGATACCAGCTGGATTTGCTCATCGTCCTCTGCAAAGATATCCTTGAGCAAAGCACCATTGTAGATGTGTTTCACTACATCACGATCAGCATCTGGAGTCTTAGCTGGAACACCGTCTGGAGCGATTGGGTAAATGCCTTCCGTATTTAGTTGGAAAACATGGCGGTCAACTGTCTGCGTGAAATCACCAGACAAGTTGAAGTAGCTGTGATTAGTTGGATTGACCAGCGTATCCTGATCTGTCGTCACCTTATAGCTGACTTCGTAGACACCAGCTTCTTCCAAGTGGTAGCTAATCCAAATCTTAAGATTACCAGGAAATCCTCCTGTCCCGTCTGTACGTTCTGTGTAGAGAGTCAAGCCATGGTCGCTCACTTCGACCAATTCAAACAAACTCGAATCCCAACCTGTTGAACCACTGTGGTTACAGTTGCTAGCATTGTTGACTTCAAGATTATAGGTCTGACCATTGAGCTCAAATGTCGCACCCGCGATACGGCCCGCTACAGGACCTACACTTGCTCCATGCTTGGGACTATTGCCTACATAGCTATCAAAATCATCAAAGCCCAAGATCACATTGGCAAAGTTTCCAGCCTTGTCAGGTGTGACATAGCGCAAGATGGTCGCACCATAGGTCATGATTTCTAGTTGGTAGCCACTGTCAGTCTCAAAGCGATAGGCCAAGACATCCTTGCCCTCATGATTTCCAAATACACGCTCTGTGTATGCTTTCATTCTGTTCTCCTTTGATCCATTTCTCTTAAGTAAACAAACCATAGAAAGTGTATTCACCATCTATGGTTGTAGTTTCTATTTTCAGAATCCTTTGTCAGAAAACCTTAAGTCTCTTCTTAACAAATGGGGATTCTTCTATTCTTGTTTTATGCTTCTACACGTTCAGTCCATGAAGTCGATGTTGTTTGAAGAACCTTGTTGAGTTCGTCAATGTTCTCAAATCCAGTTGTGCGAAGCCATTCACGAGCTGCTGCCTCACCATCTTTGATGTAGGCTTCAACTGAACCAGCCCATGTAGCACGGCCACAAAGAACACCATTGAAGTTTGCACCTGATTCATGGGCAAATACAAGAGTATCTTGGAAGAGTTTAGCTGATACACCAGCACTCAAGTAGATGTATGGCAAGTTAGTCGCTTCATCTTGTGCTTTGAAGAAGGCTGCTGCTTCTTCACGAGTATGCACAATTTCATCATCGCCAAAGCCTTCAACGTATTTAACATTTACTGGAACTTCTACTTTCAAGACATCGATGTTAAAGCGTGGGTCTGAGAAGACTTTCATGGCACCGATAACTTTATGTGGTTTTACTTTGGCGTATTCTGCAGAGCCAGCATCAGCGATTTTTTCATCGTAAGCCAAGATTTCAAGGAAGAATGGAATGTCTTCTGCCACACACTCAGAACCAATACGTTCGATGTAGGCTTGTTTTTGTTGGTTGAGTTCGTCAGAACTGTCTACATCGTAGTAAAGCAAGAACTTAACAGCGTCTGCACCTTGTTCCTTGATACGTTTTGCAGACCAAACATCCAAGCAGTCAGGCAAGCGTTTGGTGCTTGTTGTGTCGTAACCAGTTTTTTCATAAGCAAGGAGAAGACCAGCATTGGCATCAAGCGCTTTTGTAGCTGGAAGTCCATACTCTGGGTCAAGAAGCATAGATGATGCGTATTTTGTCAATTCATCTGCAACCAAGACTTTGAGTTCTTCCATTTGAGCAACTGTTGGTTCTTCCGTTTGGTATTGAGCCATGAGGCGTTTCAAAGCACCACGTTGGTCAAAGGCAAGAGCTGAAATGATTCCATTTTCATCTGAAAGTTTTTGCAGGCAGGCAACTTTATTGGGACTTAATTGTAATTTACTCATAGACACTTCCTTACTTTTGATAGTCATGAATGATAACACCTTGTACCACACGGTTTACGGTACCTGTAGGAGATGGTGTATCTGGTTTATTTTCTACTTTGAGTGAAGTCAAAAGGGCAAAGAGTTGGGCATAAACGATGTAAGGGAAGACACGGTAAATATCGTTCAAGACACCGCCACAACCAAGGGCTACTTCTTTGACATTTTCAAGACCAAAGGCTTGATCACTCAAGAGCACAACACGACGAGCAATCTGGTCACCAGCCACTTCACGAACCAAGTCCAAATCGTACTTGCGAGTGTAGTCTATCGTTGTACCAAATACCAAAACAACTGTATCTTCGTTGATCAATGATTTTGGACCGTGACGGAAGCCAACTGGGCTTTCATACATGGTCGCAACTTGACCAGCTGTTAATTCCAAAATCTTCAACTGAGCTTCATGAGCAAGTCCAAAGAAAGGACCAGCGCCTAGGTAGATAACACGGTTAAAGTCGAGGTCAACCAGCTCTTTAACATCTGCTGCATTGTCTAGAACTTTACGCGCAAGGCTAGTCACAACTTCAAAACGTTCAGCTTTCACAGCAAATTCTGTAGGATCAAAAACCAAGAGAGCTGTTAGCATCATAGACGTAAAACTAGAAGTCATGGCAAATCCAGCATCATTGGAAGCAGCTGGTTGCAAGAGCAAAAGATTGCGGTCATCACCATGAGCTTGAAGAGCCAATTTCCCTTCTGCAGCGCATGTAATGGTCACTTGATAGAGGTCGTCAACCAAGGCTTTAGCCAAATCAACGGTTGCCACACTTTCAGGTGAATTTCCACTACGAGCAAAGGATACAAGGACAGTTGCCACATCTTTTTTCAGATAGGTTTCTGGATTGGCTACGATATCAGTTGTCGCAATGGCATTGAAATTCCATTTGCGTTCGTCATAGACCTCCTTAAAGTATGGTACCAAGGTATCTCCCACATAAGCAGAAGTACCAGCACCCGTCAAGATGACCTTGATATAGTCATGTTTATCAGCGATTCCTTTCAGAAAGGCTGCAATTTCTTCTCGTTTTGCTTGATAGGCTTCAAAAGCCTCTTTCCATACATCAGGCTGTTGGTAGATCTCACGAGTCGTGATTTCTGCACCCAGTTCAAGTAATTCTTCTTTTGTGTAATTTAGCATAGAGTTCCTCTAATCTATTGTTGTTTCATTCCTATTGAAAATATGGGAATGGAGTGACTCCCATTCCCATGTATATTCTATACAAGCTGTTCTAACGGTTTTCACGTTGTCACATCGTATACTCAATGAAAATCAAAGAGCAAACTAGGAAGCTAGCCGCAGGTTGCTCAAAGCACTGCTTTGAGGTTGCCGGATAAGATTGACGAAGTCAGTAACATATATACGGCAAGGCGACGCTGACGTGATTTGAATTTGATTTTCGAAGAGTCTTATTCATCTTCGTCATCATCGAAGCCCGCTAACAGGTCATTAACTTTCACAATGCTTTCCGCAGCACGGCTCTTATAATCCGCATCTGCACCTGTAAGGCTTGCATTGATAAATTCAATCACCATTGGAAGATTCATCCCTGCGTAGAGTTCAATGTCGCGACCTTCCATGATCAAACGGCTTACCACGTTACATGGTGTACCACCGAGAAGGTCCGCAAAGACTAGGAAATCATCCAATCCTTCGATAGCAGCTTCAAATTTTGCAGTAAATTCTTCTGGACCATCTTCTGGAAGAAGAGCCACTGCATGAATGTTGTCCTGTGGACCCATGATCATTTCTGTGCTACCTTTAAGTTCTTCACAGAAACGACCATGACTCACCAAAATTAATGATTTACTCATAAATTATGCGCCCATTCCAAGCAAGAATTTACCGATGAATGAAAGACCTACTGCAAGAACGATAATGATACCGATCGCTTTAGTAGAGTTCATACCTTTCTTACCAAGCAACCAGAAGATAAAGGCAGTAAAGATTGCTGGAAGCAAGCGTGGGAAGATTGAGTTCAAGATGTCTTGGAAGTCAATCATCTTTTCACCGATTGGCAATTTGTAAGAAATGTCAAAGTTGATCATTGTTGCTACAAGAGCACCCATCATGAAGACACCAAGTACGGATGCAGCGTCAATCAAAGCTGTCAAAGTACTTTGCATGTTGTTGATAAGGTTAACCCCTTCTTTATAGGCAAATTCCAATTGTTTCCAACGGAAGATGTCATAAGCAACTGCAACTGCGATCCAAAGGAAGATACCCCATGGTTGGCCGGCGATAGCCATAGTTGCTGCGATAGATCCCATGATAGCAGGTACAAGTGAACCAAAGATTGTATCTCCAAGAGGAGCGAATGGTCCCATCAAACCTGTCTTGATACCGTTAACGGCATCTTTTGAACCTACACCATCTTTTTCTTCCATGGCAAGGTCAAAACCAGCGATAATTGTGTGGAAGAATGGAGAAGTATTGAAGAATTGAGTATGAACTTTCATCATTTCTTTCAATTCAGGAGTTCCATCCCCATACATTTTACGCAATTGAGGCAAGATCATGTAAAGGTAACCAGAAGCTTGCATACGTTCGTAGTTCCAACCTAATTGGAAAGTAAACAAGCTACGTTTGTTGATTTGATTAAAATCTTCTTTTGTAAGTTTGTAATTAGAATTCGTCATCTTCGATTTCCCCACTTTCTGATGGTGTAGAAGGTGCTGCTACAGCTACTTTTTGGCTGTTCTTAAAGTGAACAACTGCAAGGAAGATACCTACGATAGAAACACCGATCATAGACAAACCTTTGAAGTTGTTAGCAAAGCCAATCTTTTCAGCAACATCAGCAGGAAGAGTACCAAGGATACCCGCAACAGCTCCACCAAGACCTGTTACATATGAGTAAAGAACAGTCAACATAGCTGTCAAACCGAATCCCATTGCAAGGTAGTGAAGGTTACGTTTAACTGGAAGGTAACGAAGCAAGATTGCAAATCCAAGACCTGGAAGCATACGACCTGCAAGTGTCAAACCATCTGCAATCCATTGATATTCTTTAACAAGGTCTACTACTGATTGTACAAAAGCACCACCAAAAGCAAGAGCGAAGAATACTGGAAGGGCACGAGAAAGAGCCCAAGGCACTGCACCAAGTAGGTAGTTGCGTTCGATACCTTTGTAGTCAAAGCGTTCGATCGCAGCATCAATACGGTGTGCAAAGAAAGTAGTTGGCATACGTCCAAGAACGTCGAAGTATGTCAAAAGTGCTGCTACTGGTACAGCGATTGTTGTGATCGCAAGATCTGTATCAATACCTTGAGAGATAGAGAATGCTGTTACAAGAACCGCACCAGAAGTTGCGTCGATACGAGAAGCACCACCGAAGGTACCAACCCCGAGAACGAACAACTGCAAGCTACCACCGATAAACAAACCAGTTGTCACATCTCCCATGATCAAACCAGTAATAAAACCAGCGAATACAGGAGAACCTGCAGATGAAACGATTGTCAACTCATCACAGATTTGATAAGCTGAGTACAAAGTGAGAAGTAAAATTTGCCACCATTGTATCATAACAATGACCTCCTAAAAATTTTTTCCTATTTTAACAAGCTCAAAAAGTCTGAAACTGGATCATTTGGAACCATTTGAGCAGTGAGTTTTACACCTTTTTCTGCTAGTTTGTGGAAGTCTTCCACATCCTTGTCTACCACGTTGATAGAACGTGTGATAGAGCGAGTTTCTGGTGTTTGAGACATATTGCCGACGTTGAGTGTTTCAAGCGGAACACCTGCTTCGACCAAACCAAGGAAACGGTCTGGTTTACGTGCAACGATAAAGAGACGTTGGCTATCGTATTTACCAGCAAGGATATTTGCTGCTGCTTTCTCAACTGGCAAGATACTGAGTTTCACACCTGGTGGTGTCGCAAGTTTCAAACCACTCTTTTCAATATCGTTGTTAACAACTTCGTCGTCTACAACCATAATGCGTGAAACATTTAGTTTTCCAGCCCAAAGATTGGCTACTTGACCGTGGATCAAACGTCCATCGATACGGCATCCTACAATTGTCATAAGTTTTCCCCCTTTATGTGTTTTAGTGTAGGTTTACGAGTTAAATGAATCTCTTCTTTATATTCGCCCTCAGTTTCAAAGATGATGATGCGGTTAGCACCTTCCTTGAGATAGCTATGAGGGATATAAAGTGAGAGGGTCGGGCCGACGTTCCAGAAACGTCCTAAGTGACGCCCGTTGACAAAGGCAACTCCCTTACCAAACTCAGACAAGTCTAAGTAGGTATCTTTTGGCTCTTCGACCGTAAAGTCGAAAGCGTAAAAGGCTGGTTGTCCTTCTGTCCATCCTTTTGAAAAATCAATTTTCTCAGGATTATCCAGCGGCAGTGGATATTGTTTCCAATTCAGTAAGAAATGTAGATCCTTGCAGACACCTGTACGAATGCCTTTATGTTGCGTATCTGCTAAGAACTTGTGTCCATAGTTAACACGCCCCATATTTTCGATCAGGATATCAATCTCTGAACAGCCTTCTCGGTTTCCCTGACAGTAGATGTCTTCACCAATCTCTGTCTGGTATTGAGTAGCAATCCATTGACCATCTACAAAGAGTTGAGCTCGGTCACGTCCATCGATGATACGGAGACGCTCCTCTTCTGCATCCCAGCTTGCCTCAGTGCGATAGAGCAGGTAGCCATAACTTTGACCAAGTTCTTCCATCGCTTTTGGATAGAGACTTTCAGTAGGACTAGAGAGACTATCCAGGGTTTCAAACAGGGAAACTTTTTCGACCAATGGAACGGCCCCTATCTCCATGCTTTCCTTATAGAGTGGTTCCAACTGTGGATACTCTGGGAAGTGGGTTGCCATCATCTTCTTGACTGCTAAGTATTTAGCAGTTGGATTTCCTTCTTCATCGAGAAGGGCATCATAGTCGTAAGATGTGACTTGTGGCAAATCCAGAGTTCCTCGAGCCGAGCAACCATTCATGAAACCAAAGTTTGTTCCACCATGGAACATGTAAAGATTGATAGAGCCTTGCTCCAATACCTCTCGAACAGCTTCTGCCAATTCTTTAGGATCCCGTGTGATGATGGGTTCTTTCCAACGGTTGAACCAGCCATCCCAGAATTCCATACACATGAGAGGCCATTTCTTGCCATGCTCATCAAAGAATTCTTGCATTTGTGAAAAGTTGTAAGGAGCCTTAGAACCAAAATTCCCTGTCACAAAGAGATCATCTTCAATCAAGGTTCCGGCTTTCAGAGTAGCCCTCCATGGGCCATCTGAAGTAAAGAGTGGGCAATCAATCCCTCGCTCTTCCATCAATTTCCGAATTGCTCGTAGATAAGACTTATCTTCTCCATAGGAGCCATATTCATTTTCGACTTGCATCATAAGAATGTTTCCACCATTATCCAACAAGCGAGGTACAAGCCTCGGCAATAATTGGTCATAATAGTGAGCAACCGCCTCGATGTAGGCCGGGTCGGACGAGCGGATTCGCATGTCCTTGGTCAAGAGCCAAGCCGGCAAGCCACCAAATTCCCATTCCGCACAGATAAATGGAGATGGTCGTACAATGGCATGGAGACCCAGATCCTGTGCAATTTGAAGAAATCTCTCCAAATTTCTGGCACCTTCAAAATCAAACTCCCCTTCAACAGGTTCGTGTAAATTCCAAGCTACATAGGTCTCGACTGTATTAAAGCCAAGCGCCTTTAAGTTATAGAGAGAATGATACCAATCCTCTGCTGGAATCCTAAAATAATGAATGGCGCCGGACAAAATCTTGAACGGTTTTTCGTCTAAATAGAAATCGTCCTCAATTTTAAATCTTGTCATGTTATTACCTCTGACGAATTAAGTTTGCGCTTTCATTTATTATAATATTAAATATAATCAAATCTTTTGCATTTGTCAATAGGTTTTAGAAAATTCTTTAAAATTTTTCTATTTTTTTACTTACTATTTACCAAAATTATCTAAAAATAGCATGAAAGCGATATTTTAATGTATGATAATTCACAAGGTTATAAAATGGAATTTTTTACATGTAACATAACATTTTTAGTCTATTATTTTAATTTTTTTTACCTAAATACTACTATTTTGTCTGTATTTATGGTAAAATCAAGGTTGGAGAAAGAGAATCGAGGTGAAATTATGGCTATTCCAAAATACCAATATATTAAAGATGAATTAAAAAACAAAATCATTTCAGGTCAATTTGCAAGTGGAGATAAATTTTATACAGAAGCAGAATTGATTGCGATGTACGATGTGAGTTCAATCACTGTTGTGCGTGCTTTGAATGACCTTGCAAAAGACGGCTATATTGTCCGCCAACAAGGTAAAGGGACTTTCGTTTCACGTGCCCGCAAGCACAAACTCGTTGAATTTTCAGATGTCGAAATCTTTGAAACAAAAGATGATAAAGTTACTGTCCTTTCTATCGAGCGCGGAAACAAGCTTGAATACCTAGAGAAACTTGGATTACGTGGAGATCAGTTCTACTACAAAATTGAACGTACCCGTCAAACAAATGACGTTACATACATCTACCACACATCTTATATTCCTGAGCAATACATCAATGCCAACTATCCAAATCTTGACTATTATAGTTCTATCTATAAACGTTTCAAATTGGATTACCGCATTCACATGAATGATGAACATTTTGAGGAAATCAATGAAATTGCATTTCCAACACCAGAGCACGTTGCTTCTGTACTTGGAATCGATACACAATTCCCAACTGTCTTCCAAACCAAGACTACAAAACTTGAGGCTACTGGCCAAGTCCTCGCCTATAGTGAAACGTATAAGCGAGCAGACTACTACAAAATTAAATTCCTCTCATGTAATCGAGGTCATTAAGAGAAAGCTTGAGCCTAGCTCAGGCTTTTTCTATATTCATTATAGCACGAGAAAGAAGTTGTGAGAACGCTATGAAGGGTTCTTATTTAATTAGTAGCGTTTTTACTAAAAACAAGTTAAATATTCGCTTTCTCTTTCTTATTTCTGGAAATAATTTTCTTCTAAATCTTATGATTTCTTCTATTTATTATAGTTCTTATATAAACGTACTTGACATTTTACTCCTTAGATAATAAAATAAAATCGGTTTTATGTAAACGCTATCATATATGATAATAACAAGGAGGTTTTGTCATGAAACTAGAAAAGAAACAGCGCTTCTCCATTCGTAAATACGCGGTTGGGGCAGCTTCTGTACTTATAGGATTTGCTTTTAGCGCACAAGTCGTATCTGCTGACGGGATTACTCCAGCTCCAACAGCTGAGGAAACTGTTCAAACTATTCAGGAGAATCCTCAGGCAGTCAAGGAAGCTGTAGACTCCAAGGTTCCAGAAAAACTGGAAGAAAAGGCTGACGAGCCTGTAAAAGAGGAGGTCAAAGAAGACCAGGAGGCTCCTCGAACAGTTGCTTCAACAACAGAAGAGTCAAGCGCACCAGTTGTGACAGAAAATGCTGCTCCAACTCCTACTGCCGAGAAAGAAAGCCCCGCCCCAGCTGAAACTCCTGCTGAAAGCACTTCTTCAGAAAAGAAAAATGAAGCCGTCACACCTGCAGTAGCCACTCCTAGTACGGAACGAGCAGCTCAGGTAAATGAAAAACTGGCAAAAAGAAAAATGATCTCAATCGACGCTGGACGCAAGTACTTCTCTCCAGACCAACTCAAAGAAATCATCGACAAAGCCAAACACTATGGTTATACCGATCTTCATTTACTAGTTGGAAATGATGGCATGCGTTTCATGCTGGACGACATGACGATCAAAGCCAATGGCAAAACCTATGCAAGCGACGATGTCAAACGTGCACTCGAAAACGGAACCGACGCCTACTACAAGGATCCAAACGGCAACCATTTGACAGAAAGTCAGATGACGGACTTGATCAACTATGCTAAAAATAAAGGTATTGGTCTCATCCCAACTGTAAACAGCCCTGGTCACATGGATGCGATTTTGCATGCTATGAAAGAACTAGGCATCCAAAAACCGAACTTCAACTACTTTGGTAAGGAATCTGCTCGTACCGTTGACCTTGATAACAAAGAGGCTGTTGCATTTACCAAAGCTCTGATCGACAAATATGCTGCTTACTTCGCTGGCAAATCTGATATCTTTAATATCGGACTGGATGAGTACGCCAATGATGCTACAGATGCCAAAGGATGGAACGTTCTTCAAGCCTATAAATGGTATCCAGAAGATGGATTCCCTGACAAGGGTTATGATAAATTTATCGCCTACGCTAATGACCTTGCTCGTATCGTTAAATCTCACGGTCTCAAACCAATGGCCTTTAACGACGGTATCTACTATAATAGCGACACTAGCTTTGGAACCTTTGACAAAGACATCATCGTTTCTATGTGGACTGGTGGATGGGGCGGATACGACGTCGCTTCTTCTAAACTTCTAGTTGAAAAAGGTCACCAAATCCTTAATACCAACGATGCTTGGTACTACGTTCTAGGACGAAATGCCGATGGCCAAGGCTGGTACAACCTCGACCAAGGACTCAATGGTATCAAGAACACTCCAATCACTTCTGTACCAAAATCTGAAGGAGCAGATATTCCTTTCATCGGTGGTATGGTAGCTGCTTGGGCAGATACTCCATCAGCACGCTATTCTCCATCACGTCTCTTCAAACTCATGCGTAGCTTCGCAAATGCAAACGCTGAGTACTTTGCTGCCGACTATGAGTCTGCTGAGCAAGCTCTGAAAGAAGTCCCAACAGACCTTAACCGCTATACTGCGGAAAGTGTCGCAGCTGTCAAAGAAGCTGAAAAAGCTATTCGCTCACTCGATAGCAACCTCAGCCGTGCCCAACAAGACACCATTGACCAAGCAATCGCAAAACTCCAAGAAGCTGTAAGCAATTTGACCTTCACACCAGAAGCTCAAAAAGAAGAAGACGCGAAGCGCGAAGTTGAAAAACTTGCCAAGAACAAGGTGATCTCAATCGACGCTGGACGTAAGTACTTCTCAGCTGAGCAACTCAAACGTATCATTGATAAAGCTAGCGAACTTGGATATTCTGATGTGCATCTCCTCCTAGGAAATGATGGACTTCGCTTCCTACTTGATGACATGACCATCACAGCTAACGGAAAAACTTATGCAAGTGACGATGTCAAGAAGGCCATCATCGAAGGAACAAAAGCTTACTACGATGATCCAAACGGAACCACTCTTAGTCAAGCTGAAATCACTGAATTGATCGAGTACGCAAAATCAAAAGGCCTCGGACTCATTCCAGCAATCAACAGCCCAGGCCACATGGATGCCATGCTCGTCGCTATGGAAAAACTTGGAATCAAGAATCCTCAAGCCAACTTTGACAAGGTCTCTAAAACAACCATGGACCTCGAAAACGAAGAAGCGATGAACTTTGTCAAAGCCCTCATCGGCAAGTACATGGACTTCTTTGCAGGCAAGACAAAGATTTTCAACTACGGTACAGACGAATATGCCAATGATGCTACCAACGCTCAAGGCTGGTACTACCTCAAATGGTATGGACTCTATGGCAAGTTTGCTGAGTACTCTAACACCCTTGCTGCCATGGCCAAAGAAAGAGGCCTTCAACCAATGGCCTTCAACGATGGTTTCTACTACGAGGACAAGGACGATGTTGAGTTTGACAAGGATGTCATCATCTCTTACTGGTCTAAAGGATGGTGGGGCTACAACCTTGCAACGCCTCAGTACCTAGCAAGCAAAGGCTATAAACTCCTCAACACCAACGGAGACTGGTACTATGTTTTAGGTAATCACAAACCAGATGAAGCCTACCCACTATCAAAAGCACTTGAAAACTCTGGCAAAGTACCATTTAACCAGCTTGCATCTACCAAGTATCCAGAAGTAGACCTTCCAACCGTCGGAAGCATGCTTGCTATCTGGGCAGACAAACCAAGTGCTGAGTACAAGGAAGAAGAAATCTTTGAACTCATGACTGCCTTTGCAGACCATAACAAAGACTACTTCCGCGCTAACTACAACGCACTCCGTGAGGAACTTGCTCAAATCCCTGCAAACTTGGATGGATACAGCAAGGAAAGCTTGGATGCCCTAAATGCAGCTAAAGAAGCTCTCAACTACAACTTCAACCGTAACAAACAAGCCGAGTTAGACGCTCTCGTAGCCAAGCTCAAAGCAGCCCGCCTAGGCCTCAAACCAGCAGCAACCCACTCAGGAAGCCTCGATGAAAACGAACTAGCTGCCAATGTTGAAACCAAACCGGAACTCATCACAAGAGCAGAAAAGATTCCATTTGAGGTCATCAAGAAGGAAAATCCGAATTTCCCAGCTGGTCAGGAAAAGATCATCACACCAGGTGTAGAGGGCGAACGCACTCATTACATCTCTGTCCTTACTGAAAATGGGAAACAAACAGAAACGGTTCTAGATAGCCAAGTAACCAAAGAACCTATGACCCAAGTGGTTGAAATCGGTGCCCCTATTACTCACAAAGGGGATGAACACGGTCTTGCTCCAGCCGTAGAGGCAAAACCAAGACTGGACATCCAAGAGGAAGAGATTCCTTTCACTACCGTAACACGTGAAAATCCACTCTTGCTCAAAGGGAAGACTCAAGTCCTTACCAAAGGTGTTAACGGTCGTCGCAGTCATTACTACTCTGTAAGCACTACTGCTGATGGCAAAGAAGTGAAGACTCTTGTCGATAGCCTTGTAACGCAGGAAGCAGTGACACAAGTCATTGAAGTCGGAACCCTTGTTACCCATGTAGGGGATGAACACGGTCTTGCCCCAGCTGCAGAAGCAAAACCTAGACTAGACATCCAAGAAGAAGAGATTCCTTTCACTACCGTGACACGTGAAAATCCGCAATTGCCAAAAGGACAAACGCAAGTCGTCGTTGCTGGAGTAAATGGTCGTCGTACGATTTTCTACTCTGTCAACACTACTGCTGACGGCAAGGAAGAAAGAACCCTTGTCAATAGTGCGGTATCGCAGGAAGCGGTCGCTCAGGTGGTCGAAGTCGGAACTGCCGTTGAGAAAGCTGAAGCAACTACTAGCAAAGCAGATGAAAAACAACTCCCTGCAACAGGAAGTCAAGACTCTGCAGGCTTGGTCGCAGCAGGACTCATGGCCACACTAGCAGCTTACGGGCTCACTAAGAAAAAAGAAGATTAACACCCTTCGATAAGCATATAAAAAAGCGAGATTGAATCTCGCTTTTTTATTATTAGGATTAATCACCCAGTCCGATACGTTCAAAGATATCATCCACTCGTTTGGTGTAGTATGCAGGGTTGAAGATTTCATCAATTTCATCTTGAGTGAGGCGTGATGTCACTTCTGGATCTGCTTCGAGAAGCGGTTTAAAGTCCACTTGATTGTCCCAAGAGTAGGCTGTTTTTGGTTGCACCAAGTCATAGGCTTGCTCACGCGTCATGCCTTTTTCGATCAAGGTCAACATAGCACGTTGGCTAAAGATAAGACCAAACGTAGAGTTCATGTTGCGGATCATATTTTCTGGGAAGACCGTCAAGTTCTTGACGATATTTCCGAAACGGTTGAGCATGTAGTCAATCAAAATGGTTGTATCTGGTGTGATGATACGTTCAGCTGATGAGTGGGAAATATCACGTTCGTGCCAGAGAGCGACGTTCTCATAGGCTGTCACCATATGACCACGAATAACACGCGCAAGACCTGTCATGTTCTCAGAACCGATAGGGTTGCGTTTGTGAGGCATTGCAGATGAACCTTTTTGCCCTTTAGCAAAGAATTCTTCTACTTCGCGTTGCTCAGATTTTTGCAAACCACGAATCTCAGTCGCCATGCGTTCGATTGAAGTTGCGATGCTGGCAAGAACTGCAAAGTACTCAGCGTGAAGGTCACGAGGAAGGACCTGTGTAGAGATTTCTTGAGCACGGATACCAAGCTTGTCGCATACGTATTGCTCTACAAATGGTGGGATGTTGGCAAAGTTCCCAACCGCACCAGAGATTTTACCAGCTTCCACACCAGCAGCTGCATGCTCGAAACGTTCGATATTGCGTTTCATTTCGCTGTACCAAGTCGCCAATTTAAGACCAAAGGTTGTAGGTTCAGCGTGCACACCGTGGGTACGCCCCATCATGATGGTGAACTTGTGCTCCTTAGCCTTGTCAGCGATGATGTTGGTGAAGTTTTCAAGATCACGACGGATGATGTCGTTGGCTTGCTTATAAAGGTAACCATAGGCCGTATCCACCACATCAGTAGAGGTCAAACCATAGTGAACCCACTTACGCTCTTCACCAAGAGTCTCTGAAACCGCACGCGTGAAAGCAACCACATCGTGACGAGTTTGCTGCTCAATCTCCAAAATACGGTCAATGTCAAAGTCCGCTTTTTCACGAATCAAAGCCACATCTTCCTTAGGGATTTCCCCCAACTCAGCCCATGCCTCGTCAGCCAAGATTTCCACCTCAAGCCAAGCACGGTATTTATTTTCTTCACTCCAAATGTTCGCCATCTCAGGGCGAGAGTAACGGTTGATCATGTTGTTTCTCCTTAATTTAAGATCATAAGTAATCATTCTTTATAACGTCAGAAGATACGATAATTCCAGGGAATTCATTTAAATCTACGCCATCTAAAGAATACGGGAAAGGAAATAATATAAATTGTAAAGATTGTAGTTCAGCTAACCTAATAAGGCTTCTCAATTGGAAATTAGAAACTCCACGTATACAATAATTCTCTTTGTCAGGTACATTGTCATAATAATATTGAGCCATCTTTTTTGAATAAAATAACGGTAATGTTATATGTGAATCTTGTATATTTGAATATTGATAAAACGATCCTGTAACTTCTCCATTACGTTGTTCCATCAACATCCAAAAGGGTTCCCCCTGTACTTTCTCATCAGGCAAGAATCCTTTTTTAATTGTTCCAGCCACTATGTCTACTATTGTCGGCAGTTCGTCAACCGTCATCAATTTAATACCATTTGATTCTGCAAAAATTTTTGTTCCTTCTTGAAAACCAACCTTTGAAATCATTATTCCAATTATATTACCCAATCCAACATCTTGTAGCTTTGTAGAAAAATCACGTATTTCCTTTATTGACACTTTATTTTTCCAATCTTTACATTCTATAGCTACTCTACACTCTATATTTAAATGTGTGAATTGATAGTAAACATCAAATTCATTAGTGGCTCCACTCTGACCTTTAATGGTTACTTTTGTTGATACTAATGTATTTTCATAATCATTCAATTCTAGTAAGCGAGAATATACATACTGGGCATAATCCTCTAATGATTTTCCTGTATTAACCATAAATTTATAACCTTTTCCCCTTATTACTCAACTAAAGATAAAAACTCTTTGACAATTTCTGTTAATTCAAAATGTTCTATACCGTCTTCATCTATATATTTTTCTTGTTCATGAATTTGGTCTACTGTCATCTTTAGCCAGTTATTTTGTAAAACCTTATTTTCATTAGTTTGATTAAAATTCTTAACCTCCTCTTTCACATCGTTATAATCAGTTATATTTACGTGCCCATCAAAGATATCTGGATGAAGATAATTTTCAGCCTCACGTTTTCGAGTACAAAATGCAGTTCTTCCATGTTTTCTATTCTTTTCAACGGTAGAAGTATTTTTTGTTCGATTGGCGGGAGAAATTCTATCTGAATCTAAAAATATTCCAAAAGGAAGACCAAACTGATCTACAGTTCTCATTGTAATCCAAGATTTTAAATTATCACAACCACCAGTAGGTACTAGTGCGATATTTGCCTCCTGAAAAGTCCTGTCTATTTCTCCACTTTCTTTTAAAACCTTGCATAAATGATTAAAGAAAATTATATCTGTTTTACCTTCTATTAAAATTAATGCCTTTGTTTCTTTTGAAATTGGATCCGGTAAAACACCTAAAGTTTCTGTGATTTTTTGTAAAACCTCATCACCTCCACTACTAACTTGTGACTTATCCGATTTTTCTACTAATCGAAGACTAGCAGTGGGTAATAGTCCACCTAGAGCTGGAGTATGGGTTGTTAAAATTATTTGAGTATTTTCCTTGGATGCTAACTCTAGAAAAGCTTCTATGAGTAATTTTTGATGCGATGGGTGTTGAGAAGTCTCTGGTTCTTCAAAAGCATAAATTATGCTCTTATTCCTCTCTGCTTCTGATAATTTTCTTTCTGCCTCTGCCCGAAAGAAATTTAGGAGAATTAAACGACGAACTCCACTTCCTCTTTTATTGATAGATATATCATCATCCGATTTTATTGATAATTTAAAAAGCGAATCAAACTTAGGCTCTGATTTAAACTCTGGAATTAGAGAAGCAGCCAAATCCTCATCCATCTCTTGCAACTTAGCTAATGTACGTCCTGCAGTTTCAATTGCTTTCCGTTGAACTTCACTTTTTATTTTATTAATCTCAGTTTGCAACTCTTGTAATGCTTGAGATACCGCAACAGACATAGGATCCGCAATTTCTTTATCTGAATCTGAGCTACTTCGATCTGATTGAAACAAAGCATAAATTGGTAAAAAAGTCTCAATTACTCCATATACTTTTTTTGCATCCTCTTTTGTAACTTCTAATTCAACCTCTTTAATTATTAAATCACTTTTAGAAGATAAAATCGCCTGTCGAATAGAGACATTACTTCTTTTATCGTATTTATCCTCATCAATACCTAAATCAACCGCACGCTTTTTTAGATCAGCTTGTTTTAACAATAACAGATCATTGTAGTTATCATCTATAGGATGATTACAAATAATTTTCGTCTCCGGTTTTGGTTTTGCAGATGAACATTTGAAAGTTTTTTTAATTTCCAAATCACCATTCGAATTCAAAAGATTTTCATCTTCCAAGCTTGTTTTAGAAGAAGCATCAACTACTATCTCATCTGGTAATTCATCAAAAATACATGTTATAAAAATAGAATCTGAATCCGATCCAACAGATAAATCATCTCTCTCACAAACAACTAATTTGTTATTAAAAAAGATTTCTAATGCTTCTAAAATTGTTGATTTCCCTGCATCATTCTTACCTATAAAAGCTGTCAAATTATCAAAATCAACAATTGTTTCATCTTTATAACCGCGAAAATTTTTAATTTTCATTTGCTTAAGCCTCATAATCTGTTTTCTCCTCAAATTCTTCTTTTCCAATTCATACAGATGGGTAGTGATCTAGTGTGGTCAAATACGTATCTAACGGTAGATCATAGATAGCTAAATAGTTTTTAGGATATTGTGCAACTAGCTCTTCATACTTAGCTTCACCTTTTCGTGATTGCTACTAGCATACAATACTTCGACGACTGCCCCAGTCTTATCTTTTTCAACAAATGCATTAACAATGAGTTATATCATAGTAACCTTTTCATTCTATATGCTTTGTATCTCCTGATATAGTTATATATAAAGACATATTATTTTTTTATTTTATTAATAGTATAGGCAATAAATCCAGCAAAAGTGACAACTCCAGTTACAATCCTGCCCTGATTTTCTTTTATAAATTCTTTAATTTTTTGTTTTTTAGCTTCTTTATCAAGTTTTTTCTGCTCTTCTTTCTGCAGTCTCTGTTCAGCTTCTTTTTCGATTGCTTCGTTTTTCAGCTTTAAATCTTCCGATTGAGCAACAGAAACAATCTTCTTAATTTCTGAAATTCTTTCAAAATCAACTAATGTGTCAATTCGCTCCAAATAGATATTTTTATCTACGTAACATAGACCAGAGATTTGATTTTTAGCGTCCTGCTTAGTCTGGTTAAACTCTCGCTCCTGTTTTTCCCTTGCAAGACGAATCTCTCTTTCTTTTAAATATTCTTTTTCATAATATCCATCAATATCACGATTAAAATAAATTAAATCCTCTGCTACATCATCAAGATATTTAATTGCGATTTCCTTAATATCCAAGTACTCATTACTTAAACTATCTTTCCAAGACCATAAATTAACTCTCCAATTCTTCTCCAAAGCTTCTTCAATAAGAGGAAACATGTCAAAATCTCCACTTAAAAGATTCACTGTTGCAGAATGGTTTTGTTGAACAATAAATGACACACCTTTGGCAATTATTTTTGAATCAACTGCTTTTTCTCCATTTAGTTTACGATCATAAGTATATACATCAAAACCTTTACTCCTCATAGTTGACCAAAACTCATCACTCTTCGGAGGCGTAGATCCAACTAAAATCTTTTTCTGATTTTTAAAGTTTGTATAATTCCTTACAAATTTATCATAATCAAATCTTCCGTCTTGGCCTACAATATTTTTTACTTCAATAAAAATATTTGAATTATCTATCAATAATAAATCCATAACTTTCTCCACTTTTATTACTTCAACTCCTAAAAATCAATTCTTTCCCAAAACTCAACACTGTCACACGCCCTACCTTACGATTTCGCTTGTCTTCTATAATCATTTATTTACTGCCCACTCCGCCGCTTTCTCTGCGTGGATTACCGTTGTATCATAGAGGGACAGGTCAGTGTCGGATTGCTTGACCAGGAGACCAATCTCGGTGCAACCCAAGATAACAGCTTCAGCGCCTGCTTTTTTCAAATCATCTATAACGGCAAGATAAGTCTGCTTTGAACTTTCTTTGATATCACCTAGACAGAGCTCGTCATAAATGATTCGATTGACCTCTGTAATTCCAGCTTGGTCTGGAATCAGCACTTCTAATCCAGACTCTATCAATTTCTCTTTGTAAAAATCTTGAGTCATGGTGTACTTAGTTCCTAGCAGACCGACTTTTTGAATACCATCAGCCAACAAGGCCTGCGCGGTTGCCTGTGCAATATGCAAGACTGGAATTGTAATTTTTTCTTGTATCTGTGGGGCAACTTTATGCATAGTATTTGTGCAAATAACGATGAAATCCGCACCTGCTTGTTCCAAGCGCTGAGCAACATCTGTCAAAAGTTGAGCACTCTTCTCCCAGTCTCCAACAGCCTGATAATGCTCGATCTCCACAAAATCTACACTGTAGAGCAAAATTTTAGCTGAATGTAGACCTCCCAGCTCTTTTTTGATGGTTTCGTTAATAATTTGGTAGTAAGATGTGGTACTTTCCCAACTCATACCGCCAATCAGACCGATAGTTTTCATAGCTAATTAAGCTCCTCTCTTCCAATAGACACAATAAGCAACATGATAAAATATAGAGATTAGTATCCAGTGGCAAATCATAGATAGCTAAATAGTTTTCTGGGTGCTGAGCTACTAGCTCTTCATACTTGTCTTTCACCTTTTCGTGATTGCCACTAGTATACAAGACCTAGACGACTGCTCCACAGTCTTATCTTGTTCAATAAAACCATTGCACAACCAGAATACTCTAGACAGAAGCCCCCTTCATATTGGCTTCCAGAATAGGCATCTCAACACCCAACTCCAGACCTGTCAGATAGACACTTTGACAACAATAAAAGATGTCCTGTTTATCATTATGCAAGGTCATGATTTTTCGGGTTAGCTCATTTTTCGCAAACATAGCTTTCATGGCCTTCCCTGCAATCCAAGCGGGAATTTTATAAGGCAAGAGTTCTGCTTTGTAAAGTTTCAAATTCACACCACGCGCTTCTACGACTTTCAAAGCCTCTCGAATGGCCTTGATGGCTAATGATAATTCCGAAGAACTGTTCATCAAGTTCAAAGCCAATTTTTCTGTATTTTCTAGATTTCCCGAGCGTGCAGCTGTCGAGGTGACACCCGCATTAATCGCCATGTGAATCCAAATCCACTCGACCATATCATGAGGAACCTCCCACTTCAAATCTGCTGAAGTCAGCAAATCCGTCAAGTCAGCATAATTGGGGATGTGTGCTTTTTTCTCCCCTTCTAACATTAAATGGTCGAACAAGACGCCATCTAAATGATCCTTATTCATATGACCACCAGCTGTAGGAAATGCGAGAATATAGTCATACTCCCCTGCCCATTCCTCTACTTCCTCTCGCGTATTCCAGAAATTACAGAAGAAAACAAGAGTTCCTTTAATCTGATTTTCTCGCAGGGTTTCCACGGCTTCTTTTACAAAACCCTGACGCACACTGATAAAAATAAAATCATATTCCGCATGAGCCTCCGCCACATGAACCGCATAGGTATCCTGTTTATTTTCACCTTTGGAAACATAACGGCCATCTAGCAAATCAACTGTCAAGACGTTTGGTGCTGTACTTTTCTTACTTTCTCTCAGCACGTGCTCTACCTGATGACCTGCTTTTTGAAAAGCATAGGCATAAATGGTCCCGATAACCCCAAGACCTAAAATTGCTATTCTCACCTAAAAATCAATCCCTTCTCCAAACTCAACCACGCTATCCGGCGCATTACTAAACAAAGTCACGTGTCCCATTTTGCGGTTGTGCCTTGCTTCTATTTTACCATACATATGGAGGTGGGCGCTTGGATTTTCTGTGACATATTTTTCAGCGACCTCGACGTGTTGGCCGAGAACATTAAGCATAACAGCAGGCGCATGCAGTTTAATGACTGGCAATGGTGCTCCGAGAACACCCAAGATATGGGTATCAAACTGTGAAAAGTCGCAGGCTTCGATAGAGTAGTGTCCTGAGTTGTGTGGACGTGGCGCAATTTCGTTGACAATGATGTCATCCGCTGTCGCAAACATTTCCACACAGAGGGTTCCAGACAAGTTCAGTTGTTCAGCGATTCGCACTGCCATTGCTTTTGCTTTGGCTGCTAGACTTTCTGAAACGCGAGCTGGCACAATGGTCTTGGACAGGATGTTATTGCGATGGATATTTTCCTGAACGGGGAAAACCGTCACATCCTTGCCATTCCCTGATACAATGACAGAAATTTCAAGGTCAAAGTTGACGAATTCTTCCAAAACGCAGTCTGCTGAGTCGGCTAGTGCACGGGCTTCTTCCAAGTCTGCTTCTGAGCGAATGACTTTTTGTCCATGCCCATCGTAGCCACCAGTCGCAGTCTTAAGAACATAGTTTTTCGACAGGTCGATATCCGCCAAATCTTGGCTAGAAGTTACAACCTTATAAGGCGCTACGGTAACTTGAGCCTTGTTTGAGAGGAAGTCCTTTTCAAAAATACGATTTTGAGAAATGCGGAGCAGATCTGTTCCTTGAGGGAGTTGTCCATCCTTAATGACAGCATCCAGACCGTCAGCATCGACATTTTCAAATTCATAAGTGAGGACATCACATCGCTCAGCCAGCTGACGGAGAGCGTTCACATCGTTATAGGGAGCCACGATGATTTCCGCCACACGAGAGGCTGGACAATCCGCCACAGGATCCAGCGCGATGACCTTGTGCCCCATGTAGATAGCAGAAATGGCCATCATCTGACCAAGCTGACCGCCACCGATAATTCCGATTGTTTTAGATGAGCTCATTGGTAGACTCCTCTGCGATTTTTCCTTGCTCTTCTGCGAAATCTGCCAAAGCTGTCGCGATAGCCTGATCCTCTACTGACAGGAGACGGAGGGCAAAGAGGGCCGCATTTGTCGCACCTGCTTCACCGATAGCCATAGTCGCAACAGGCACACCACCTGGCATCTGAACGATAGAGTAGAGCGAGTCCACGCCACTAAGAGCGCGCGACTTGACAGGTACCCCGATGACAGGAAGGGTTGTTTTCGCTGCGACCATCCCTGGCAAATGGGCTGCGCCACCAGCACCTGCGATAATGACCTTGATGCCACGGCTACGAGCTTCTTCGGCATGTCTGAACATGAGGTCTGGTGTACGGTGGGCAGAGACAACCTTCTTTTCGTAGGCTACACCGAAACGGTCTAGGACTTCGGCAGTTTTTTGCATGGTTGCCCAGTCGGATTTTGAGCCCATGATGATGGAAATTACTGGCTTCATTTCTTCTCCTTTTTCTTTCTTTCAACAATCACCTTAGGTTGTGAGGGACGGTAGCAGCCACCAAAGGTGTCTCATGCCTAAATCGGAAGCCCAAGGTCTTTCGATTTCCCTGAACGATTGGCTTATAATCCAATCGTTCTTTCACAACGGCGGTGATTGCTCTATATCAGCTCGCTAATGCTCGCAAATCAAACGACCATTATCGTATTTGGCGACTTCGTCGCGTTATTCTTATATCTTTACTTAATTGCCTTGCTTCCGATATCTGTTCGGTAGAAGAGGCCTTCTGTGTTTTGTTGGGATAATTCTTGGTAGATGGTGTTTTGGGCTTCTTTGACGGTATCGGCAGTGGTGACAAGCATATAAACTCGTCCGCCGTTGGATAGCAGTGCTCTGCTATTTTCCGCGAACTTAGCTCCTGCATAGTAGGTGATGATGTAGCCATCGGTTTTGGCTGGCAACTTGACACCTTTTTCATAGTCTATCGGGTAGCCCTTGGATGCGACAACCACACCCAGAGTCACACCCTTGTCCGTCCACGTGATGTTCGGTTCCTTGCCATCGAGGATATCCGTAATATTTTGCGCAAAATCAGATGTCAAACGAGGCAAGATAATCTGAGTTTCGGGATCTCCAAAACGAGCATTGAACTCGATAACCTTAGGTCCATCAACTGTCAAAATAAGCCCCGCGTAAAGGACACCAAGATACGGGCGACCTTCTTTGATCATCCCTTCAAGAACTGGCTTGACAATAGTGTCAACCGCTGTGTCAACCACGCTCTGTGGCAAGTGAGGAACTGGCGCATAGGCACCCATCCCACCAGTGTTAGGGCCCTTGTCGCCGTCGTAAGCACGTTTGTGATCCTGAGCCGTCGGCATGATGTAGAACTTGTCCCCATTGACAAAGGCAAAGAGAGAGAACTCTTCTCCGTCAAGGAATTCCTCGATGACCACTCGCGCCCCCGAGTCACCAAACTTATTGTCCAAAAGCATCTCGTGAGCGGCTTCGACCGCTTGCTCAACCGTTTCAGCTACGACAACACCTTTCCCAAGTGCCAAACCATCTGCCTTGACAACGATAGGAGCGCCTTTCTCCTCGATATAAGCCTTGGCCTCCTCGAAATCTGAAAATGTGCCATAGGCTGCTGTCGGAACGTCATATTTGACCATGATTTCCTTGGCAAAATCCTTGGACCACTCCAACTCCGCTGCCAATCTTGTCGGACCAAAGGCTTTGATACCAGCTTGGTTAAAATCATCCACGATACCAGCAGCAAGTGCATCATCTGGACCGATAAAGGTCCAAGCAATGTCATTTGCTTTTGCGAAGTCAATCAACTTAGAATGTTCGGAAATAGAGATATTTACCAAATCAAGTCCATCTAAGGTCATCCCGTCATTCCCAGGTGCCACAAAAACTTGCTCAACATCTTTAGACTCCAATAACTTCTTAGCAATCGCATGTTCACGACCACCCGAACCGACAACCAACAGTTTCATCTCTCAACCTCTTTTGCGAATTATTTACTAACATTATACCACAAACGTTCGTTTTAATCTTGTTTCACTTAGCATTTTAAGCCAAAAAAGGAAAGAAACTGTTTTCTTCCCTTTTGCTTTTTAATGTCTAAAATGTCTCACACCTGTAAAGACCATGGTCAAGCC
Organism: Streptococcus oralis subsp. tigurinus; assembly: GCF_002093575.1. Taxonomy (GTDB): domain Bacteria; phylum Bacillota; class Bacilli; order Lactobacillales; family Streptococcaceae; genus Streptococcus; species Streptococcus oralis_CH. Next base: position 121,714 of record NZ_LNVH01000005.1, read on the forward strand.
ATATTTGTCCGCCGATTCGATGGATTCTTGGCCACTCATTAACCAGTTATATCAGAAAGGTTAAAAAGTAGCTCTCATTTAATCGTTTTTCATTTCGCATATTTTTCTAGATGTGTTTGGATTTTTGGCATGATGAGATGCATTATTTTAAGATTCGTAAAAGCTATTATCATGGCTAATAAAAGATAGACAAAGACTGATAACAAAGGAACGTCAGAAGACCAATAGTGGGAAATAATCATTAGAACTATTGGCAATTCTAGGGTTACTGTGACAACTCCAGGAACATAACCCCTAAATTGCATGCACATGATATAATGGATTATGAAATGAGATGTATAAGCTATTACAAAAGATAAATAGAGTAAAGTGTTGTGAGTTATTTGGCAGAATCCAGAAATAAACACCAGGATGATAAATTCCTCCAACACACCTACTGCAAAAGCGGAGCCTTGCGTAACGGAACCAAAGAACGGTTTCTTAAAAGTTTCTAATTTTTGATGATGCCGTGTTTTCCACAAGGGCATAAAAATCATTTCTTCAAAATCGTGTAAAATAAATAAAATAGGTAGCATCCAAACATTAAAAAGAATGCTCATATCTTTACCTCCTTAATAACAACTAACAATTGTACAATGTTAAGAATAAATGATAATCATATATCACGCGCAACACTTTTAGTATAAAGATAAACTGTTACAAAAACAAGAGGTTAAGAGAAATTGGCACAGTTTGACCAAAAGTGTGACAGGATGTGACAGGAAAGGAAAAATATCATGGAATATCAAATGCGGCAATGGCTGGAAGAAGCCTTGTTCGATTTATTAGCAACTAAGAAGTCTCTCCAAAATATCAGCATTGCTGAACTCAGCGAACATGCTCAAATTGCTAGACGAACGTTTTATCGTTATTACCATTCAAAAGAGGAAGTTCTTACGAACTATTTAGACCGCTTAATTCAAGACTATATTATCGAACTTCAAACAGCAAAACTGACTAATTTTGAAGATTTAGTGAACCTTTTCTTTCAGTATTGGAGCCAGTACACTGAGCCATTAAAAATTTTGCAAGGCGCAAACCTGCTAGTGCTTATCTTGCAAAGGTCTTATGATAAGCTTCCTGCTGCTTATACCACTGTCATGGCACCTTGGCATATCACAAACAGTAATCAAAAGCAAATCACCTATGATAGTAGATTCATCGTTGGAGGTCTCTACAATATTTTTGATGAATGGTTAAAAACAGATTACCACACAATGCCTGTTAACGAGCTAGTCACAACAACCTTAAACACCATAAAACGTATGAAAAATAGTTAAGTGAGAAACTGAGTTTTTCGAGATTAGTCATGAACAGCTCTGACAAATCATTTTAATAATTTCTAACACTAAAATGCTTATTGTTTTAGACATACAAAAAGAGAAGACAACTTACGTCTTCTCTCGTTGTTAGTGATAAATCATTTATCACAGTTGATAATGAGCTAATTTTTAAATACCCATCAATGTCTAAAATGTCTTACACCAGTAAAAATCATAGTCAGGCCGTGTTTGTCAGCTGCTTCGATGGATTCTTGGTCACGGACAGATCCACCTGGTTGGATGATGGCTTTGATACCTGCTTTAGCGATTTCTTCCACGTTATCTGCAAATGGGAAGAAGGCATCGGAAGCAAGCACAGCGCCGTCAAGGCGGGCTTTGGCTTGGTCAATTGCAATACGTACGGAAGCTACACGGTTGGTTTGACCTGGGCCAACACCAAGTGTCATGTGATCATTGGTCACGATAATACCGTTTGATTTGACGTACTTAATAGCCTTCCAAGCGAATTCAAGAGCAGTCGCTTCTGTCTCAGTTGGTTGGCGTTTGGTCACCACTTGCCAGTCAGCTGGACTTTCTTTGACAACATCTTGGTTTTGAACGAGAAGTCCACCTACAACACCAGTGTATTCTGCTTCTGCTTCACTGGCATCTTGAGCATCAAATGGCAAGGCAAGGATACGCAAGTTTTTCTTTTTATTGGTTAAAATGGCTAGCGCTTCGTCAGAATATCTTGGTGCAATGATGATTTCAAGGAAAACACCGTGCATCTTCTCAGCTGTCGCAGCATCCACCTCACGGTTAAGGACGACAATTCCACCAAAGATAGACACTGGGTCAGACTCATAAGCATAATCCCAAGCAGTTTCGATGTCATCAGCTTGACCGATACCACATGGATTCATGTGTTTGAGAGCCACAACAGTCGGACGATCTTTGAAATCACGAATAATACGAATGGCCGCATCGGCATCACGGATATTGTTAAAGGACAATTCCTTACCATTGAGCTGTTTCGCTGAAGCAATCGAGTAGTCTGTCGGCAAAGCTTTTTGGTAGAAGTCCGCATCCTGTTGAGGATTTTCCCCATAACGCATGGCTTGTTTGAGGTCATAAGTCAAAGTGAGTTTTTCTGGTTTGCTTTCTCCGACTTGAGCAGTGAAGTATTCTGCAATCAAGGCATCATAAGCTGCTGTGTGACGGAAAACCTTGGCAGCCAAACGTTGACGCGTTTCGTAAGTCGTTTCACCATTGGCTGACAACTCGTCCAAAACCACTGTGTAGTCAGCAGGGTCTACCACAACCGTCACGCTGGCATGGTTTTTAGCTGCTGAACGAAGCATAGACGGCCCACCGATATCGATATTCTCCACCGCATCAGCATAGGTCACATCTGGTTTGAGAATCGTTTCCTTGAAAGGATAAAGATTGACCACCACAAGGTCAATGAGTTCGATCTTATTGTCCTTAGCAGCCTCTAGATGGCTAGCAAGATCACGACGAGCGAGGAGCCCACCATGGATATTTGGGTGAAGAGTCTTGACACGGCCATCCATCATTTCTGGGAAGCCCGTCACATCATCAATTGCAATGGTCTCCACCCCAGCATTGTCAAGGACAACCTTGGTCCCACCTGTTGAGATAATGTCCCAACCGAGTTTTTTAAGTTCTTGGGCAAATTCAACAATGCCCGCTTTGTCTGAGACGCTGATTAAGGCGCGTTTAGTCATTTGTTCTCCTTATGTTATATTTTATCTTCTGCTGGATCAACTTCAAACCAGTGTTTACTATTTCTTTTACACTCCAACGCTGGAACCCTCTCGGTCACAATAAGCTTCTCCTTCCCATTTGGGGCTATTTCTCTATCCCATGCTATAGGTTTATTGTAATATTTCATCTTTCCATTACAGATCGGACAGGCGGCAACTTCAACTTTCTCTACACTCAACCTATTTCCAATTCCACTAAGTGCATAATTAAACATCAAAGGTTGTCTGGTCTCTTTACTTGTAATAGATCGTAAATAAAAAATAATAATCGTCAACAAGAAAATTCCTAAAAAGATGAACAAAAAATTTTCATTAATTCCCTTAAATTGTCCCGTATTTGAATTTCTAAACCAATTTATTAATGGTTCAATGCCCTTGAAAATTGTAAAAGCACTAGCTACTGAACTGAGTATTCCACTGAAACTTAGAACAGACTTAGTTAAAGGAGTCTTCCAAATTACCTTTGCTTCATACTCAGCAACTGGTTTTTCATCTTTTTTTTGAATATAAATATCTCTACCAGCAGCAAATATATCTCCACCAGCAGTATTTCCTACACCAATATTAGTGCCACCATTAAAACTATCTTTATTTGTCATTTTTATTCCTCTTCTATCTTTTATTTCCTCTCCACTCCCAAACTATCCAATACTTCTGGATAGAGCTTGTACTCTGTTTCGTGGATGCGAGTTTCGAAAGTATCCAGGGTATCCCCTTCAAGGCGTGGTACACGAACCTGTTTGATGACCTTACCGGTATCAACACCAGAGTCCACCCAATGAATGGTCACACCAGACTGGTCTACGCCCGCATTCCAAGCATCCTCAATACCATGAGCGCCTGGAAATTCAGGGAGAAAAGCCGGATGAATATTGATGATACGGCCTTCATAAGCTGCCAGCAAGGTTGGACCGACGATTTTCATATAACCGGCCAAACAAACCAAATCAATCTGATGTTCATCCAAGAGTTCGACGATGGCTCCTTCATAGTCTGCCTTGTTCTCAAACTCTTTAAGTTCAAAGGCATAGGTTAAAACCCCAAGCTTTTTGGCACGCTCAAGTACATAGGCATCCCGATGATCTGAAAAGACAAATTCTACTGGAAATTGTTCCGCAATCACCTGAAAGTTTGAGCCGTTACCAGAGGCAAAAACAGCAATCCTTTTAGTCATTATTTAATCACCACACTTGCGCCATCTTTCTTCACAATACAGCCAATTTCATAAACTGGTTCATCCAGCAATTCTTTGACACGATCTACATTTTCAGGGCTAACTGCCAGCATAAGACCAACACCCATATTGAAGATTTCAAACATTTCTTCATGCTTGATTTCACCGTATTTTTCAAGAGCCTTGAAAATCGGAAGCACTGGAACCTTGTCTTCTTCAATCTCCGCAGCTAGGTCAGCCGCAAACATACGAGGAACATTCTCGATAAAGCCACCACCTGTGATGTGGGCAATACCGTTGACCAACTCTTCCTTGATGAGTGGTAAGACAGCTTTGACATAGATACGAGTCGGCTCAAGAAGGACTTCCTTGAGTTGCTTGCCTTCCAATTCTGGCAAAACTTCCTCACCTGTGTAGTCGGCAAAAACACGACGCACGAGTGAGTAACCATTTGAGTGAATCCCGCTCGAAGCAAGTCCGAGAAGGACATCACCTTCTGCTACTTTTGAACCGTCTATGATTTGAGATTTTTCAGCTACGCCGACTGCAAAACCAGCCAGATCGTAGTCATCTTCGCCATACATACCAGGCATTTCAGCCGTTTCCCCGCCAATGAGGGCGGCGCCTGCCTGCACACAACCTTCTGCCACACCAGCAACCACTTGTTCTAGTTTAGCTGGTTCATTCTTGCCAGTCGCTACGTAGTCAAGGAAGTAAAGAGGCTCCGCACCTGCAGCTATGATGTCATTAACACACATGGCCACACAGTCCTGACCGATGGTATCGTGCTTGTCGTACTTGATAGCCAGCATGAGTTTGGTTCCGACACCGTCAGTTCCTGAAATCAAGACGGGCTCTTTGACCCCAGTCTTTGAAAGGTCAAACATGCCACCAAAGCCACCGAGAGCTCCCATGACACCTGCACGCTCTGTACGGGCAACGTGTTTTTTGATCCGTTCAACAACTTCATAACCTGCTTCAACGTCCACGCCAGACTGCGCATAAGCATTTTTATTCGTCATTTTATTCATTCCTTTTCTTTTTTTGAGAAAGACTGTGACGTATTTTTAGATAAACAATTATTTTATCTAAAAATACTAGTCAGGTCTCCAGCTTTGATCCCATAGGAGAAAGCGTCTACTAACAAATGCTTTAGCTTTTAGTCAGTAGTGAGACGTGGGGCATAAGCATTTTTATTTGTCATCTTTGCCTCCTCTTCCTTTCCTTTAATGGAGAGCCTTCTTCCGCTTATTTGTAAAAACTGATCTTTTCTTCCAAACTTCTTTGATAGTCTTCCTCATAGTCGTAGAGAGGAGTTGGGTAGTCGCCGTCAAAGTAAGCGACACAGAGACCACCGTTTGGCGCATCTGTTTCGATGCCGATAGAATTAATCAAGCCATCAATCGAAAGATAGGTCAGGCTATCCGCACCAATGATTTGGCGAGTCTCTTCGACCGTATGATTGGCAGCAATCAGCTCCTGACGCGTCTGGATATCAATCCCGTAGAAACATGGATAAGCTAGCGCAGGACTTCCAATAGCAACGTGAACCTCGGACGCACCTGCTTCTTTCAAGAGCTGAACGATACGGCGGGAGGTTGTCCCGCGGACAATGGAATCATCCACCATAACCACACGTTTGCCTTTGACAACACCTGAAACAGCAGACAGTTTCATCCGCACCCCTTGCTCCCGCAATTCTTGAGTCGGTTGAATAAAGGTACGTTGCGTGTATTGATTCTTGATAAGACCCATTTCATTTGGCAGACCAGATTCTTCTGCAAATCCCATAGCTGCGCTGAGTGAGGAATTTGGCACACCGACCACAATATCCGCTTCGTGCTTGAACTCACGCGCCAATTGAGCCCCCATACGTTTGCGAGCTGTATGGACGTTGACACCATGGATATTAGAGTCAGGACGGGCAAAATAGATATACTCCATAGAGCAAATAGCCAACTGGGTATCATTCGTATAGCTATCGTACTGAATCCCATTGTCATCTACGATTACAATCTCTCCTGGTTTTACATCGCGAATCCACTCGGCACCAATGACTTCAAAAGCACAGGTTTCTGACGAAACCACCACCGCTCCGTTTGCCATTTTCCCAATAGAAAGAGGGCGGAAGCCATTAGGGTCAAGGGCCGCAACCAACTTGTCCTCAAATAGCAGGATATAAGCAAAGCCACCTTTGACGAGACTAAGTGCTTCCTTGATTTTACCCATCAAGTTCGGATTGTGACTCCGACGAATGAGGTGAGCCAAGATTTCCGAGTCCGAAGTTGAACTGAAAATAGCGCCACTTTGTTCCAATTCTTTCTTGAGCGATTCGGCATTGGTCAGATTTCCATTGTGAGCAAGTCCAAACTGCATATCATGAAAGCGAAAAAGGAAGGGCTGGATATTATCTACAGAAGCTTCGCCAGCCGTCGCATAACGAACATGCCCAATCGCGCTCGTACCAGTCAATTTATCCAAATTAGCTGGATTTTTGAAGACTTCTGATAAAAGCCCCATATCACGATGGCGCTTCAATTGCCCCTGATCATTGGAGAGGATTCCTGCCCCCTCCTGACCACGGTGCTGAAGACTATGGAGACCAAAATAGGTCAATTTTGCAGCATCTGGATGTCCCCAAATACCGAAAACACCACATTCTTCATTAAGAGATTTTACTTCGTATGTCATTTTTTATACCTAATTTTTATTTGTGTATCACCAAGAGCTAAATCTACATGACTTTTACATTACTGATACTATCTATTAGAAAATCTGTAAGTCTTATTTTCCAGTAAAGTATTTAACCGCCGACGCAAACAGATGCTGGTCTTTATCTCCTGGGATGTTTTGGAAAAGACCATCTTCATAGCGTTCTGAGTGTCCCATTTTACCGATGATTTGGCCGTTCTTGCTGGTAATTCCTTCGATAGCATTTACCGAACCATTCGGATTGTACTTAGAATCCATACTTGGTTTACCCTCGAAGTCAACGTATTGGCTGAAAATTTGTCCATTATCACGGAGCTCCGCAAATTCCTCGGCCGTCACGACAAACTTCCCTTCACCGTGCGACACTGGGATGGCATGGATATCACCCACTTGCACTCCAGTCAACCATGGTGAGTTGGTATTGGCAATCCGAGTTTCCACCATCTTGGCCACGTGTTGGTTGGCATCATTGTAGAAGAGGGTTGGGCTAGTACTGCTGGCATCCTCAAAGTTTCCGTATGGAAGAAGACCTGATTTGACCAAGGCCTGGAATCCATTACAGATACCGATAATCAAGCCACCACGAGCGATAAAGCTATCAATGGCTGCACGCACTTTTTCATTAAGAAGGATATTGACAATAAACTTAGCTGATCCATCCGGCTCATCCGCGGCTGAAAAGCCACCTGCAAAGAAGAGGATGTTAGCCTTGCCGATATTGTCAACCATGGTTTCAACTGACTTGACAATTGCTTCTTCATTCAAGGTCACGAATGGCACCAAGTTAACCTCTGCACCTTCTTTTTCAAATGCTTTAGCTGAGTCATATTCTGAGTTGGTTCCTGGGAAGACTGGGATGTAAACCACAGGTTTTTCAATAGTTTCCTTGGCTTTGATGACTGCGTCAGAAGCGACAGCTGGAACTTCAGCCAATTCTTTGGCTTGTGCAAATTCAGTAGGGTAAACTTCTTCTAGTTTTCCTTGGAAGACACTGTCAAGTTTCTGTCCATCTAACTTCACACCGTTGACAACGAGTGTAAAGTCTGCGCTTGTTTGACCGATTTTCTCTACTCCAGCAATCTCTTCAGGAGATGTGAAGACAAATCCGCCCAATTGAGCTGTTAAAGAACTTTCAAGTTCAGGCAAGATTACCTCTGCACCGATATGATTCCCAAAAGTAGCAAGAGCCAAGCTTTCAAGGACACCGCCATATTTAACAGCTGATGCAGATGTCACTTTGTGTCCAGCTTGGATGGCTTCAAATTGAGCAAAGTTAGACTTAATCAAGTCAAAATTAATCTCTGCAGAGAGGGCTTGACCTGGGATGTAGTAGATATTTTCACCAGCAGTCTTGAACTCTGGAGAGAGCACCTTACGACTGTCTGCAGTTGTGACACCAAAAGCAACCAGGGTTGGTGGTACGGTTAATTCTTCAAAAGTACCAGACATAGAGTCTTTACCTCCAATAGATGGCAAGCCAAGTTGGATTTGTGCTTCGATAGAACCTAGGAGAGCTGCTACTGGTTGACCAAAACGTTCTGCTTGTTTATCCATGCGTTCAAAATACTCTTGGTAAGAGAAGCGAGCCTTGGACCAGTTTGCACCAGCAGCCACCAAACGAGCAGTCGCTTCGATAACCGCATAAGCAGCACCGTGGTATGGAGACCATTCTGCCACATAAGGGTTAAAGCCTTGGGCCATGACTGACGCAGTATGAGTTACACCGTGCTGAACTGGCAATTTCTGCACAGATGCCTCAGTTGGTGTGAGTTGGTAGCGACCACCAAGTGGGTGATTGACTGTTGAACGACCGACCGAACAGTCAAAGATGGTTTGCAATCCTTTTTGACTCGCATGGTTGAGATCAGACAGAACCGCAAGGGTATCAGCTTCAAGTGTGTCAGCAGATGTTTGACGTTCTTCTGGAAGCTTGACATCCTTGTCTACCACCTTGGCATCAACGACTACGCGCACACCGTTTGTATCAAGGAAACGACGTTCCAAGTCAACAATGGTTTCACCATTCCAATGCATGACAAGATTTGGTTTTTCAGTCACTGTTGCCACAACAACAGCGTCAATATTTTCTTTATTACATTCTGCAACGAAGGCATCTACGTCCTCAGGACGCACCACAACTGCCATCCGTTCTTGTGATTCAGAGATGGCAATTTCTGTACCATTCAAGCCTTGGTATTTAAGAGGAACCTTGTTGAGGTCGATTTCAAGACCATCTGCCAATTCACCGATAGCCACACAGACACCACCTGCTCCAAAGTCATTGGATTTCTTTATGAGACGAGTGACATCTCCATTACGGAAAAGACGTTGAATCTTGCGCTCTTCGATGGCATTCCCTTTTTGAACCTCAGCACCAGCAGTCTCTACAGACTCAACTGTTTGAACCTTAGAAGACCCTGTCGCACCACCGACACCGTCACGTCCAGTCTTACCACCGAGCAAGATAATCACGTCACCAGCTTCTGGTTTTTCACGGACTACATTGCCCTTAGGAGCAGCACCAACAACGGCACCAAGCTCCATGCGTTTAGCTACAAAGCCTGGGTGGAAGTATTCACGAACGTAAGTTGTTGCCAGACCAATTTGGTTACCATACGAAGAATAACCGTGAGCCGCTGTCTTCGAAATGACTTGTTGTGGCAATTTCCCAGCGCGAGTTTCCGAAATCGGAGCTGTAATATCACCAGCGCCTGAGATACGCATAGCTTGGTAAACGTATGAACGCCCTGACAGCGGATCACGAATAGCTCCACCGATACAAGTAGCAGCCCCACCAAATGGTTCAATTTCCGTTGGGTGGTTGTGGGTTTCGTTTTTAAACATAAGGAGCCATGGTTCTTTCACACCATCAACGTCCACTTCGATTTCAACCGAACAGGCATTGATTTCGTCCGACACTTCCATATCGTCCAAACGACCATTAGCACGCTCATAACGACCGAAAATAGTCGCCATATCCATTAAGGTTTGTGGTTTCTCCAAACGTCCCAACTCATCACGCATGGCAATATACTTGTCATAGGTCGCCTGTAATTGTTTTTGAAATTTAGAAGCTGAGAAATCAATCTGTTTCAACTCTGTCTCAAAAGTCGTGTGACGGCAGTGGTCAGACCAGTAAGTATCCAAAACCTTGAGCTCTGTCTCAGTCGGCACGCGCCCGATTGACTTGAAGTAGTCTTGGATAAAGAGCAAATCATCCACTTCCATGGCCATCCCTTGCTCGGCCTTGTAGCGAGCAAAGTCTTCTGCCGTATAGCTTTCAAAGAAAGCCAATTTAGGAATGGTCTTGTCTGACTCTGAAAATTCCTGCTTGGCAATCCCTGTCGTGATGTCCTTGAAACGAGAATCAACTGGGTTGAGCAGGTAGTTCTTGACCGCTTCCAACTCAGTCGCATCAATATCTTTATTAACCAGATAAAGTTGGGCTGTGTTGACTGTCACATCACTCGAACTCCCCAGCAAAAGCAAGGCTTCCTGTGACGAAGCTGCACGCTGGTCAAATTGCCCTGGCAAGCTTTCAATGGCAAAGAAAGCATAGTTAGCAAGATCCGCTTGCACAGCTGATTCATCCAAGACATGATCCGTCACCTGCTCAGAGAAGATGTGTTTTTCCGCAGGTGCAAACAAGTCCTCTGCCAAATCAAAGACATCATAAACCTGCACAATGCGAATACTTTTCAAAGTTGACAATCCCAAGTTGTGCTGGAGCTCCCTTACCAAACTCTCTGATTTAACCTGAAAATCAGCCTTTTTTTCAACAAAAATACGTTTATCCATCAATTCTTATTCCTTTATTTCAGCTCTTGCAATGTTCCCAACGACTTCTAGGTTGTTATTTCAAACCCTGCAACTTTTCCCAGACAATCTCGTAAACATCTGTCAATTCACCTAGACCTCTACGGAAAACATCCTTATCCATGTGGTTACCATCCGCATCCCACAAACGGCAGTTATCTGGTGAAAATTCGTCTGCCAAGATAATCTTGCCATCCTTGTCAAAACCAAACTCTAGCTTAAAGTCAATCAATTTGAGGCCAATCTCAGCAAACCAAGCCTTCAAGAGCTCATTGATACGACGGGTTTCTTCCTTCAAGTAAGCAATCTGCTGGTCATCCGCAATTTTAAGGAATTTCACATGCTCGTCATTGATAAAGGGATCATCCAAATCATCATTTTTATAGTAAAATTCGACAATTGGAGTCTCAAATGCGATACCTTCTTCTACGCCAAAACGTTTTGAAAAGGAACCAGCCGTGTAGTTGCGGAGCACAACTTCCAAAGGAATAATCTCCACCTTTTTATTGAGTTGTTCCGTGTCCGAAATTTTCTCCACAAAGTGAGTCGCCACACCAGCCGCATTTAATTTCTCAAAAATAAAAGATGAAATCTGATTATTCAAGACTCCCTTGCCCGCAATCTGCTCCTTCTTGACACCATTGAAGGCAGTCGCCTGGTCCTTGTAAGTTGAAATAATGAGATTTTCATCCTCAGTTGTATAGATATCCTTGGCTTTTCCCGAATAGATTAGTTGTTTTGACATTTTAAAGTTCGCCTTTCGTTTTACTTGAGCACATTTTACCATAAAAGCATGAAAAATTCAAGATTTTTACGAATAAATAACGTTTTCCTATTTTAAGCGTAAAGAAAAACTGCAAGATGAACTCTTCTTACAGTTTTAAAATCATTTATCCTCTGAAAAACACGAATATTACCCTTTATTCAAAAATTGATCCCAAAAATAACGGAGATAGCTTTTCTTCCCTGTGATCATCTGCAGGCGGCCTTCTAAACCATAGCGAAGTGTTGCAGCCTGCTCAGAAGTCAGATATGTCTCCGCCTCAATTTTAAAGAAATTTCCTTTTTCAGTCTTGGTAGCTGTCGCATCAATACTTGTAATCGTGGAATCCAGGAAAATTTGATTCTTCGCATCATTAGTCGTAGTATAACGGACAGAGTCCCCAATTTTGACTCTAGCAACATCTTTTGAACTGAGATAGGCTGTGAGTTTGGTTTTCCCTTCTTTTTCCAAGGAGGGGTAGAGTTGGGCTAGCAGGGTTCCTTCTGCGACCATCGTAGATTCACTGGTCTCAGGATTGAGGTGAAGCACCCCATCCTCACTTGCTGTAATCTTCTCTTTATCTAGGAGACCTCCTTGTACCTTCTGGCCTGACTCCGCCTCCAAAATTTTCTGATCTAGAAGGGTCAATTCCTGACCAACCTTTGCCAAGTGTTGTGATTTGAGGGATTCTAATTGATTGCTTAAACCAGACGCATAGGCTTGCTGGGTTCCAGAACCCGCATACTGTACACGATACGTAGCTAGACTAGACTCTAGCTGAGAAAGCTGCGCTTCAACCTGCGCAACAGCCTGAACTTTAGCTTGGGGATTTTCCTCACCCTGAGACTTATAGGACTGGTAGAGAGAATAGGCTAGATTCTGACTATCCAATTGATCTCCTTTTTCAATCGCTGACTTAGCCGTTTTGTAGTCTCGGATTTTAGCTTCTGTTTGACTGATGAGGTTCCCGATTTCATCTTGGGTTTGACTAGCTGCTGCATTCTGGGACGCGATGGTCTCATTTTGCTGAGAAACATTGCTCCTGATACCATTCGCTTGGCTGAGATAATCTCGAAACATCTCCTGGTAACCAAACTTATCCGCCTCTGGAAATTGATCACTCCCCTCTTTCAAACTGGATTGCAAATACCCCAACTGCTTTTTTTGATCCTTTAGCATCTCCAATTGACTAGCGTATGCTTCAACCTGGACTGCCTCTGCCCCTTGCTGGTACTGAACGAGTAGGTCCCCTTGCTTGACTAGTTTGTTTTCTTCCAGATAATTGGCCACAATGCGTTGATTGCTAGTCGACTGGATGTTGGCAATGATCCGACTAGGTTCGACAGTCGCTCTGGCAGACAAACTAATTTCCTTTTCTGCAAAAACTGCAAATCCTAGTAAAAACACGAGCAGAAGTGACATAGGTAAAATCACTCGACTGGAAAAATTATGATAACGACGATTATAAAACTCCGCACTTTCTAGAAATTCTGGTTTCATCCTCTCCTCTTTCTAGCTATTCACCAAATGGGCGTAAAAACCATCCTGCGCAAGCAAGTCTGCATGGGTGCCTTCTTCGACAATCTTACCCTGATCCAAAACAACAACCTTTTCTGTCCGCTCAGCAATGGTCAAGCGGTGGGCAATGAAAATCAAGGTCTTGTCTAAAGCCATGAGATTATCCACGATCCGCTTCTCTGTCAAGATATCCAGACTACTAGTCGCCTCGTCCAATATCAGAACAGGCGCATCCGTTAAAAGAGCACGCGCCAAAGCAATTCTCTGCCGTTGCCCCCCAGAAATACCTGCCCCATCCGAAGTCAATTCTGTCTGATAATTCAGCGGCATCCGCTCGATATCCTCCCGAATCTCAGCCAATTCGACTGCTCGTAAGATATCCTCCTGTGTCGTCCCTTCCTTGGCTCCAAGGAGAAGATTCTCCAAAATCGTTCCGTTAAAGACATAGGGCTGTTGAGGCAGATAGTTGATGTACTGGCGCAGGGCCTTTTTATCAATCTGATTGAGATTGACACCACCCAGACTAATCTCTCCCTGACTTGGATCGTAAAAATTAACCATCATCTTGGCCAAGGTGGTCTTACCCGAACCTGAAATCCCCACAAAAGCCATCTTAGACCCTTGCGGAATGGTCAAATTGATATCCGACAAGACGTCACGACCATAGCCATACTTATAGTGAACCTGTTTAAAGGTCATCTCTCCCTTCATCATACTCAGATCTTCTACCGTTTTCTTCTCCTCAAACTCCGAAGCTACTAGATAAACCTCATTTAAGCGATTATTGGCAACCTGCGCTGTCTGAAGCTTGGTTTGCAGGTTGATGATATTTTCCAAAGGATTGGTAAAGTAAACGAGCAGGGTGTTATAAGTAATCAGCTGGCCCAAACTCATTTTCCCATCCATGACAAGAACTGCTCCCATCCAGAGAACACCAACATTGAGCAGGAGCTGGGCAACTTTTTTCAGAGCCTTTTGCTGGCTTTCTGCCCGACTATAGGTAAAGGATTTTTTCAGATAAGCTACAAATTCCTTGTCAATCTTTTGATAGCGCGAACTTTCACTGGTCAACGACTTAATGGTCTCAATACCGTTGATGTCCTCGATGATAGAAGAAGACAGAACTGCATTGGCTTCCATAGTATCCCGATTCATCTTTTCAAAAGGCTTCATAAAGGCAAAGATAATCACTGTATAGATGGGAAGCGCAAGTAGACTAATGAAAAAGAGGGTCATATTTTGTGAAAACAAGACCAGCGAGATAATCAAAATCGTCGACACATCTAGGAAAATCGACAGAATGGTCGACGCCAGCGCATCGATGATACTATTGGCATCTGTAAAACGAGACACGATTTCTCCTGTCCTGCGTGTCGCGAAAAAGGACATCGGCAGGTGAAAAACATGCTTGATATAGGACAAAATTACGTCAATCGACAAGCGTTGCCCAAGGATTAGTAGAAGATATTCCTGGGCATAAGACAAAATCTGCTGGAGGATATAGACGATGACCAGCCCAATAGAGATAATACCCAGTGTCGAGCGCATTTGGTCTGGCACGTAACTATCAATGATGGACTGCAGATAATAAGAACCTACAATGTTAATCAGTGTTACCAAGAGTGTCGCTAGGACGATATTGGTAATTAAGCCATGCTGTTTGAGTAAAATAGGCAAGAAGGATAGGAGCCCCTGTTTTTTCTCCTTATGAGGTTTATAGCCCGGAGATGGTGCCATAAAAATACTAACCCCTGTCCACTCTTGCGCAAATCGCTCACGGGAAATCTTGGTCAGCTTGACACCAGGATCCGGATCAGCGATATGAATATGCTTTTTATCCTGACCTATCACCACATAGTAGTGGAGCAACTTCCCTTCCTTGAGCACATGAGCCACAAAAGGAAAGGTCAAATCTGGTAAATCAAAGAGCGTCATATCCGCCTTGATAGCCCGCGTCTCAAACCCAATCTCCTCTGCCACCTTTATAAGTCCCAAAGCGGTCGTCCCATCCATGGTCGTCTTGGCCAACTCTCGTAGATGAGCCAAGGAGTAATAACTACCGTAGTAACCAAAGACCATAGCCAAAGAAGCCACGCCACAATCCATCTGGTCCACCTGGGGACGATAGTGCCTTTTCCTAAATTTCATATCCTTCTCCTTTTTCTAACAATCTCTTTAAAAATTTGTAAGATTATTTTAACCAAACGAGGAAGAAATAAGGAAATTATTTCTGAAAAATCAATATCCTCACCTGAACAGCACTTTTTGCTAAAGAAAATAGGCAGAACAAGAGTCCTGCCTAAATCATTCAATTACAGAGATTTCTTACCTTTCCCACTTCTTTTGTGAATGGTGTGGTATTTTACCGCTATGTAAATGATTAAAAGAAGTAGGGGATAAGAGAATAAGTCTGAGACTTCCATGAAATTTACACTATACTTCCCTGGTAATAGCCTATAATCCATTAAAACCTGAAGGATAGAAAGTACAATGCGTACTAGTAGAAGCCCTCCTAATAAGATCACTTCTTTTTTAACATACAGACACCATCCTAACTCAATGTAGATTACGGTTCATTGGTCTAACACTCCAAGATTGCTTTTATGCTGGAGCTACAGAAATCAGACTCATGTTATCATCGTTTGTTATCTTTTTCTTCACTTCTATAAAGTAAGATAAAGGTCATCAAGAATAATGAAGTCGTAGGTATGTCAAAATATTCAAACCATGTAGGTAGATTTATTCTGTTTACATCAGCTACGATTCTAATAA
This sequence comes from Streptococcus oralis subsp. tigurinus, assembly GCF_002093575.1. GTDB lineage: Bacteria > Bacillota > Bacilli > Lactobacillales > Streptococcaceae > Streptococcus > Streptococcus oralis_CH. Next base: position 137,557 of record NZ_LNVH01000005.1, read on the forward strand.
TTGGATAAGCCATCGAGCTAAATAATACAATAAACTCTGGCCAAGCTTTTCGTAGTAAGTGAACAACTGTCATCCCAAACTCCAATCTGATGGTCAATCAATTTCCCATTTTACTTTCTGTTGTTTTGTACTTATATCCTAGATAAAAGAGCCCAAATAAAACAGGGTAAATTTCTGGATAAAACAAGGTATTGAGCGGTTTTTTCAAAATCAAATACGTTGCGATGTAGATAATGAGTGATACAATAAAATATCCCTCAGCAAATCCTAATAAGAATTTTTTCATGGTAGACTCCTATTTACCTGACAAGAGTGCTCGAGTTGTTAAAATAGCTCCACCTGTATATACAAAACCTTTTACAAAACCGACTGCCACAGGGATAAGAAGGGGAAAGGCTCCCCCTTGAATTTCCTGCAAGTCCGTATCAGTCATTGTTTCAAATTTTAAAATAGATTTTTCCATATCATCTCCTCCTTCTATTACCATCTACTCGTCACATAATTATAACCTGCAATTCCTGCTGCAGTAATTCCACCAGCAATTTTAGCTGCTGTCACAGGATTAGCAATCACCCAAGCTACAATCGGCCACGCTCCCCCATTCACATCCGTCAACTCTTCTTCTGTAAGAGCTGCAAAGTTCTGTTCCATGTTGTCAAAGTTTGTCATCTTTGTCTCCTTTATTTCTATTTTTTAGTTTACGACTTCTAGCTCTTAAATCATTTTAAAAACCAGATTGGATAAATTACTGAAAGCTTTTTTCTTCCTGTTCTTCTCACTTATCTATTCGAGAAGTGATCTAAAATGAACAGGTAAATTTCATTTATTTTAAATACCATTTAATCAACCATGGCAATAAGATTGGTAAATACATCGCGTAGTCTCCTTCCTTTTCTTCTTACCTATCTATTCGAAAAACAATTCGAAAATGAACAATTCATTCATTTTTATTTTAAAAACCACTTGATGAACCACGGATAAAAACCGGTCACATACATAAACGTTCCTCCTTTTTCTTTCTCATCTCTTTATTCGCAATTTCTACTAAAAGTTTCCCTTTTTTCCGCAAATAAAAAACAACATGACTTGCATGTTGCTTTTGGCTATTTTTTATCTTTAATAATCGCTACTACATCCGCTACACTTTGAAGTTGATCGATTTCCTCATCAGTGATTTCGATACCAAATTCATCTTCTAGTGTCAAGACAAACTCCATCAAGTCCACTGAGTCCGCATCTAGATCGTCTTTCAAACTTAAGGATTCTGTTACGGCAAAGTCTTCTCCCTGTCTCTCTTGGATAATGGTTACAATACGGTCAAAAATTTCTTTTTCTGTCATCTTTTTTATTCTCCTGAAAATTCACGCGCAGTTTGAGCAACTACGTCTGTTTCTAGCATGGTACGAATCTGACGAATCGTACTATACACAGCCTTGGCATCACTTGAGCCATGAGTTTTTACAACCGGTGCCTTAACACCAAACAAGACCGCTCCACCAACATCTGAATAGTTGAGTTGCTTTTTCAAACCTTTAAGGCTATCCTTGAGAAGAAGAGCACCTAGTTTCGCTCGAAGACCACCACCCGTGATAGCTGTCTTAAGCAAGCCCATGATACCCATGGCTGTCCCTTCAATAGATTTGAGCACAGCGTTTCCCGTGAAACCATCTGCCACAACAACATCCGCAACGCCATTCATCAAATCACGCGCTTCCACGTTTCCGACAAAATTCAAGCTTTCATCAGCTGCTAGCAAGGCGTAGGTTTCCTTACGAAGGGGATCACCCTTGCTACTTTCTGTTCCATTGTTGAGCAAACCAACACGTGGTCTCGAAATCCCACGAACATTTTTCGCATAAAAGGAACCCAAAACAGCGTATTGGTGCAGATGATGGGCTGTATTTTCCGCATTGGCTCCAAGGTCTAGCATGTCAAAGCCTTTGCCATCAATGGTCGGTAAGGTCGACATGAGTCCAGGACGGTCGATATTCTTGATACGACCTACAATGAAGAATCCTGCAGCCAACAAGGCACCTGTATTCCCAGCTGAGAGGACAGCGTCTGCCTCTCCTTCTTTGACTGCCTTAGCCGCTAATACCATACTGGCATTTTTCTTCTTACGAATAGCTTTTGTAGGTTCATCATCAAAATCAATCTTCTCATCCGTATGGATAATGCTGACACGTTCTGTCGCTGTTAGATATTGCTTGATTTTGCTTTCGTCTCCATAGAGTTGAACCTCAATATCTGAAAAGTCAGCCAGGGCTTGATTGACACCCTCAACGATAGCTTGAGGTGCATAATCGCCCCCCATAGCATCTACTGCGATTTTTTTCATTTGTCTTCCTCTTTTAGTAATTGTCCCCAGTCTGCTAGGGAATCAATAAATTTCTTTGATTTTAGGTGAATTCCAACATACTCTTCGTAGATTTGGTCTATAAACTTGCGCAAGTCTTGCTTGATTTCAGGCTTGAGCGAAATGGTCTCCAAGGTCTCAAAATCAATGGCTTGAAATTGATTGAGAAGATAAGGGATATTGGGATTCAGATGGCAACGTCTCTCATCTTCATGATAATGCTCTGGGCAAAGACAAGCTCCATATTTAAAAGAAAAGTCAAAAGCCTGACCGACCAGATGGCAAAAGACACACTCATTAAAATTAAGGCTAATCCCAAATCGGGTCAAAATTTGAATTTCAAAAATATTGGTCAAAACCTGATAATCCAAACCCTCTTCCATCAACTCCAAAGTCTTTTGCAAAAAAGCAAACAAGGGAGCATCCTGCTGGTTATCCTGCAAACTAGCATCTGCAAGAGCAGCCACATAGGTTGCATAGGCCATGACAAAAAGATCACTATTAATCTTAGGAAAGGTCATCACCTCATGGTAGTCCTCAATGTAGCTGAGCCCATCATCATTGATTCGCAAGAGAAATCGTGCCAACACCAAGGGCTGAATAACAGGAGCTAGTTTGGACTGACCAGCGTGTTTGACGAAAAACATGCGCTTACCAGCCTGCTCGGTAAAAATCTTGACTAACTTGTCATCCTCACGAAAATTACGATTGTAGAGCACCAAACCTTGACTCGTGATAGACTGAATCATGCTTCTCTCATGTACTCCTCAAGTCGTTTCATGGCCTCTATGATCGTTTCCATGCTGGCTGCATAAGACAGACGCACATAGCCTTCTCCGTAACGTCCAAAGGCTGCACCAGGTATAAAGGCAACGGCCTTCTTCTGAGCAAAATCCTTCAGAAAAGCAAAGGAGTCTTGATTGTAGCCCGCTGGAATCTTAGCAAAGATATAGAAGGCCCCGTCTGGTTTGATAATCTCAAAACCAAGAGCAGTCATCTTCTCGATGATATAATCTCGACGCTGGATGTACTCCTTCTTCATAGGCTCCGCGTCGTTTTTACCCGCCGTCAAAGCCTCCACCGCAGCATGTTGCGCCATAGTATTTGCGGCAGTTACCAAGTACTGGTGACTCTTGATTAACTGAGCTGTGAAGGCTGCAGGAGCAAAGATAAAGCCTAAACGCCAACCTGTCATAGCATGAGACTTAGATAAACCATTGATAATAATAGCCTGATCTCTCAGCATAGTTCCCAAAGATACATGGGCTTCGCCTGTATAGGTTAATTCTGAGTAAACCTCATCACAGACAACGAAAATCTCATACTTGCGTAAAACGTCCGCCAAGGCTTCCAACTGCTCCCGACTATAGGTAATTCCTGTCGGATTGGCTGGATAGTTGAGAATGACCGCCTTGAGCTTGTCGCCTTGCTCCAAAATGGCCTTTTCCAACATTTCAGGAGTCAAGACAAAACCATTTTCAGTCGTATCAATCTCGACAACCTCTGCCCCAACTAGATTGACAATTGGCTCATAGCCTGGATAGGCAGGAGCTGGCAAGAGCACCTTATCTCCCTCTTCCAAAATAGCTGTCAAAGTAGCAGATAAAGCCTCTGTCGCCCCAATTGTAACCAAAATTTCATTTTCAGGATTATAATCTAACTGGTATTTTTCTTTTACAAAGTCGCTAGCAGCCTGGCGCAGGGTCAGCAAACCGCTCATCCCTGTATAGTAGGATTGGTTCTGGTCAATGGCTCGCTTGGCTGCCTCCTTGACATGATCTGGCGTTGTAAAATCAGGTTCCCCCAAGGTCAAACGCAGGACCCCAGGAATCTCCGAAATAGCCTGGTCAAACTGGCGAATCAACGAAACTTGAATCTTATCTAATTGTTTATTAAAGCGCTTAGTTAAGTCCATAGATACCTCCTACTCTCAAAACGTATCTCTATTATACTACAAAAGCCCCCCGACCGCAAAAATACATTATAGCATAGCTTTCCACTTTCTATTTTACTTTTCCTGTTTACAGGTCTATAATGGTAACAGATTATGATTGGAGGTTTTTATGTCATTTCTATCAAAAAATGGAGCAGGCATCTTGGCCTGCCTTCTCATTTCTATCATTTCTTGGTTTCTAGGAGGACTTTTCCCCGTCGTGGGTGCACCCGTTTTTGCAATCTTTATAGGAATGCTCCTACACCCCTGGCTCTCGCCCTACAAACAACTAGATGCAGGTTTGACCTTTAGTTCCAAAAAATTACTCCAGTATGCTGTTATCTTGCTTGGTTTTGGTCTCAATATCTCGCAAGTCTTTGCAGTCGGACAAACTTCACTCCCTGTCATCCTATCAACAATTTCAATTTCCTTGATTGTCGCCTACCTCTTCCAGCGTTTCTTTGCACTAGACACAAAACTGGCTACCTTGATTGGAGTGGGTTCTTCTATCTGTGGTGGCTCTGCCATTGCTGCGACAGCGCCCGTTATCCATGCCAAGGAAAAAGAAGTTGCCCAAGCCATTTCCGTTATCTTTTTCTTCAATATCTTGGCTGCGCTCATCTTTCCAACTCTAGGAACCTGGCTTCATCTATCCAATGACGGCTTTGCTCTCTTTGCAGGAACTGCGGTCAATGATACTTCTTCTGTAACGGCCACAGCTAGTGCCTGGGACAGTCTTTATCAGACCAATACCCTCGAGTCGGCAACCATTGTTAAACTCACGCGCACCTTAGCGATCATCCCCATCACTCTCTTTCTCTCCTACTGGCAAAGTCGCCAGCAAGAGAATAAGCAAGGCCTACAACTGAAAAAAGTTTTCCCACTTTTTATCCTTTATTTTATCCTGGCCTCTCTCTTAACGACTCTCCTTACCTCTCTCGGTGTGTCCAGTAGCTTCTTTACCCCTCTCAAACAACTCTCTAAATTCCTCATCATCATGGCCATGAGTGCCATCGGTCTCAAAACCAATCTGATTGCCATGGTTAGATCCAGTGGCAAATCTATTGTCCTCGGAGCCCTTTGCTGGATTGCCATCATCCTTACCAGTCTTGGCATGCAAGCATTGATTGGTACTTTATAAAATAAAAAGGTAGCCCATGGCTACCTTTTTATTGCTCAAGAATTAAGCGAGTATGTTCTCTCTTGATACAGCGATTCATCACGATGTCATCGCATCCTCCAGCACGCAAGATTTCTTCCGCTTCTAGATTTTCAAGTTCTAATTGCGCCCAAAAAATCTTGGCATCAGCCTTGAGAAAATCACGCGCCACATCTGGTAAAAACTCGCTCCGTCGGTATACATTGACAATATCCACAGGAAAAGGGATCTCAGCTAGACTCGCATAAGCCTTTTCTCCCAAGATTTCCCCACCTACAGCCTTGGGATTAACTGGAATGATTTTATAGCCCCGAGCTTGCATTTCCTTGGTCACTCGATTACTAGTTGTTTCCTCACGGTCAGACAAGCCCACTACCGCTAACGTTTTACTGGTTGCTAGATACTGACGGATCACACCATCACTTGGATTGATAAATTCTTGGCTCATAAAAATCCTCCTTTTTTCTCAGTATAGCATATTTTGAAAAGGCTTGCAGATTTTGACTATAAAAATCTCCTAGCAAGAAAAGAAACCTGCTAGGAGTTCTGTCTACTTCAAGTGAAAGATTAAATCTTTTTCTCAATACAAAATAGGGGAGAAAGAGGACGTTTTTCGTGGATACGAATAATAGCATCGCCCAGAAGATGAGCAATCGAAATTTGTTCAATCTTATCAATCAAACGCTCTTCTGGTAGGTAGATAGTATCCAAAACAACCAATTTCTTAATAGCTGATTTTTGGATATTATCCATAGCAGGACCAGAAAGTACTGGGTGCGTACAGCTTGCGTAAACTTCAACAGCACCTGCTTCAGCAAGAGCATCCGCCGCATGACAAATAGTTCCAGCTGTATCGATCATATCGTCAATCAAGATACAAGTCTTACCTTCTACCTTACCAATGATGTTCATCACTTCACTGGTATTCATCTTATCTACACTACGGCGCTTGTCAATAATCGCAATCGGAGTTTTCAAAAACTCTGCCAATTTACGAGCACGAGTTACCCCACCATGGTCTGGGCTGACAACCACGTAGTCAGAGCCGACCATGCCACGACGTTCAAAATAGTCCGCAATCAATGGAGCACCCATCAAGTGATCTACAGGAATATCAAAGAATCCCTGAATCTGTGCAGCGTGCAAATCAATCGTCAACAAACGATCTACCCCAGCAACTTCTAGCATGTTTGCAACGAGCTTTGCAGTGATTGGCTCACGCGCGCGCGCTTTTCTATCCTGACGTGCATAGCCATAGTAGGGCATAACAACATTGACAGATTCTGCACTAGCACGCTTCAAAGCGTCCACCATAATCAAAATTTCAAGTAAATTATCATTTACAGGTGAACTAGTTGATTGTAGGATAAAGACGTGTTTTCCACGGATTGATTCTTCGATGTTGACCTGAATCTCCCCATCTGAAAATTGGCGAACAGTCGATTTCCCCAACTCTATCCCAATTTCTTGCGCCACACGCTCTGCCAATTCTCTATTAGAAGAAAGGGCAAACAGCTTTAAATCAGAAAAAGACATGATTTCCTCCGGTATTTATGTATCACTTGTTTTTTACACAACATTTTCCATTTACCATTGTAGCGCTTTTTCCTTTATTTTTCAATCAAAAATAAAATAAGGGCAAACATTTATACTCTTGTTTTATACTATTTTATATTAGCTATATTAAAACTAAAAATCCTACATTTTAACAATCGATTTTATGCTAGGATGAAATTTTTTCGAGACAAAGTTAGTATACTTCTCTCATACTTCCTGTATCCACATCATAGACAGCACCTGAAATAACCACATCATCAGGAATCAGTGGAAATTCTCGAAGCAATTGCATATCCTCTCTCACACTCTCTTCAACATCCTGGAATGGTAGAAAATCCTGGTCAGACACATCAACTCCGAGCTCATGTTTCAACTGTTCATGAAAACTTTCATTTTGAAAGGTTTGAGCTCCACAGTCTGTATGGTGAAGCACCACGATTTCTCTTGTCCCCATTTGTTGCTGGGAAATTACCAGTGAACGAATCATGTCTTCAGTCACTCGACCACCCGCATTTCGCAAGATATGGGCATCCCCAAGTGCCAAACCTAGAGCTTGCGCAACGTGCAGACGTGAGTCCATACAGGTCACGATAGCTACTCTGGTTTTGGGTTTAAGTGGCAGATTTAACTGCCCATGTAGGGCAACATAAGCCTGATTGGCTTGCATAAACTGTTCAAAATACGACACGATTCCCTCCTTGAAAATTTGATAGCCAAATATTTCTCCTATCTTATCATTTTTAAGAGGATTTGTCACGGATTATGCAAAGACCTTTTTCAAAACTTCCTGAATCGTTGTCACACCAATTACTTCAATTTCCTTGGGTGGAGTGATTCCTGTCAAGGAATTCTTGGGTACATAAATCTTGGTAAAGCCCAGTTTTGCCGCTTCATTGATGCGTTGTTCGATACGATTCACGCGTCGAATTTCTCCGGTCAAGCCCAGTTCACCCACAAAACATTCCTGAGGATTGGTAGGCTTGTCCTTGTAACTAGAGGCAATAGCCACTGCAACGGCTAAGTCAATGGCAGGCTCATCCAATTTGACACCGCCAGCAGATTTGAGATAGGCATCCTGATTTTGCAAGAGAAGCCCTGCTCGTTTTTCCAAAACAGCCATAATCAGACTCGCACGATTGAAATCAAGTCCAGTCGTCGTACGTTTAGCATTTCCAAACATGGTTGGTGTTACCAAAGCCTGAACCTCCGCCAAAATCGGACGGGTCCCTTCCATGGTCACAACGATTGACGAGCCAGTAGCCCCATCCAAACGCTCCTCTAGGAAAACTTGACTCGGATTGAGTACCTCAACCAATCCGCCCGACTGCATCTCAAAGATGCCAATCTCATTAGTGGAACCAAAACGGTTTTTGACTGCTCTCAAGATACGAAAGGTATGGTGGCGCTCCCCTTCAAAGTAAAGCACCGTATCCACCATATGCTCCAACATACGCGGACCAGCCAAGGTCCCTTCCTTGGTCACATGTCCTACGATAAAGATAGCAATGTTATTAGTCTTCGCCAACTGCATGAGTTCAGCTGTCACCTCACGCACCTGAGACACAGATCCTTGCACCCCTGAAATTTCAGGAGACATAATCGTCTGGATAGAGTCGATGATGAGAAAATCTGGTTGGATGCGCTCCACCTCAGATCGAACGCTCTGCATATTGGTCTCTGCATAGAGATAAAACTCGCTATCAATATTACCCAAGCGCTCTGCACGGAGTTTAATCTGCTGGGCAGACTCCTCCCCACTGACATAGAGAACAGTCCCTACTTGGGACAGCTGAGTCGATACTTGTAAGAGAAGGGTTGATTTCCCAATCCCTGGATCCCCACCGATAAGAACGAGACTCCCCGGTACCACACCTCCACCAAGCACACGGTTAAATTCCTCCATCTCCGTCTTGGTTCGATTGACATTGATGGAAGTCACCTCAGCCAGTTTCATGGGCTTGGTTTTCTCACCTGTCAAAGACACACGCGCATTCTTAACCTCGGCGACCTCAACCTCTTCTACAAAAGAAGACCAAGACCCACAGTTAGGACAACGCCCTAGATATTTTGGGGAATTATACCCACAATTTTGACACACAAATGTCGCTTTTTTCTTTGCGATGATAAACCTCTTTCTAAATTTCTATCTCACATTCAATCACTTGACAAAAATCAATCTTCTCATTTGGAACAAACTGGCGCATGAGCATTCGATGAGCGACAACTACCACAGTCTGGTAGTCTCTATACTTAGCCATACATTCTAGAAACCGAGACTTCATTTCCGTAGCTGTCTCATATTGAATAGGGCTATTAGAAAGTAACTCCCCCTTGTTTTCTAGAAATAGTGTTCTAGCCTCTTCAAATCTATCTATGCCTGATTCATAGACCTGCCATTCGTGTAACAAAGGCTCCACCCTCAAAGGAAGGCCAGTAGCACAAGATACATAAAAAGCCGTTTCTAAAGCTCTCGTTACTGCTGAAGTCACTAGTAGATTAGCCGATTGTAGCAAAGGATTTTGCCAAAGTTCCTGAGCTTGTTGCCGTCCTTTCTCAGATAAAGGTGCTAAATCCATCCCAAAACCTGTATAAGAACGTTCCTCTAACTCACGGTAATCTGGCTCCCCATGACGTACAAAGATAATCTTCATCTTAGTGTCCAGTTGACCCAAAACCACCAGTCCGCACGCCATCCGCTTCATCTCCGTCTGCAATCAAAAATGGTGCAAAGACAGCCTGGACTACACGTTCTCCAACTTCGAGGACGACTTCCTGTTCAGTAATGTTTTTCATCTGAGCAAAGATATGACCTTCATTCCCAGGATTTCCATAATAATCCCCATCAATGACCCCAACCGAGTTAATCAAAACCAAGCCTTTCTTACGAGGATTTGATGAACGGTCATAGAGATAGAGCACCTCTGTCGGCTGCATATAAGCCTTGACTCCTGTTGGGACGAGAACAATCTCTCCTGGAGCAATAACCGTACGCACAGCAACCTTTAAGTCGTAACCAGCCGCATGCGCTGTCTCACGCTTAGGCAATAAATTTTCATCTGTAAAACTCGAAACCAATTCAAAACCACGAATTTTCATATTTTTCTCTTTTCTATAATCATTTATTCTAGGCTATTTTATCTTATTTATTCGAAAAAAGCACGAAAAAAGAGCACACAATTCACACTCGCTTAGGGCTGCTGGATTCCTCCCCTGACCCGCTTCACGCAGAACTGTTGCTCCACTATTTATTATACCACATTCCCCTCTATTTTTAAAGAGAAATTATTTTTTCCGTCGATTTCGGAAAAAGTCCTGCATAATCGCTGCACAGTCATCTTCCAAAATTCCCGTTTCCACCTCTACACGATGATTGAGACGCTCATCTGTCAAAATATCGTACAAGCTCCCAGCTGCACCAAATTTCTGGTTTTTAGCCCCGTAAACTACGTTTGGAATACGGGCAAGCCCAATCGCCCCGCTACACATGACACAAGGCTCAATGGTCACAAAAAGCGTGCAATCCAGCAGGCGCCAACTTTCTTCACTCACGTTCGCATTCTCTATAGCCATGATTTCTGCATGCATGACCGCCCGTTGCAACTCCTCGCGCGCATTATGCCCCCTACCAATGATTTCTCCATCCTTGACAATCACACAACCAATTGGAATTTCATCGTGTTCTAAGGCAATCTCAGCCTCTCTCAAAGCCTCTCTCATAAAAGCTTCTTTTTCTTCAACTGTATAATCCATAGCTTCTCTCTTTTCCTGCTTATCAATTCTATCATTATAGCATGTTTTCCTAGACAAAAAAAGAGCTCTATAATATTTACACTGACTAACTTTAGATAGTATTAAATCGCTGGATTGTAGAAATAATGTTTTAAAAAGAGTATAATATTAGCAAAATTGATAGAAAATCAGAAATCATAAACTTAAAATAATGGAGATAACTGACATAGAAAGTTCAAGAGATGAATATACTGAAATTTATACAATAAACAATATGAAAGGGTAAATGATGAAATTAGAGTTATTACTGGATAAACCAAAATTTACCTTAATGTTTCCATATAAAAATCAATTTAATAGAGCAGGGGGACCATTCATGATATCTTTATCTGTTATGATTCTCTGGATTCTAAAGCATCTGATAGCTTATAATACCGATTTTACAGACAAGATTATTATAGCAATCGTACTGATTTATGCTCCACTTCTTCTATGGTTTATGGGGTATTATCTCTTCATAAATGGAGTAAAATTAGAAGTTCATAAAAACAATACTGTTCAGTATTATACCTATAGTAGCAGAGGCCTCAGCGTATTACATTATCAATTTAAACTTCAAGATATCGAACAAATAACCATTAAAAAGCGTCCCTTTAATTGTGCAAAGTTAACCATGAAAATTAGAAATCCTATTTTTTTAGAAGGATATGAGAAAAATCTAAATAAGCTAATAAGTGTCAGTATCATCACAGATAAACTGAAAGCAGATGTTTTTATGCACGAAATGAACCAAATTCAAAATGACAAATCAGGAAACCAAGTTATCAAATAAGCTAATTTACAAAAAATTTAATTTTATCTAACTTATAAATTCTAAAGAAAATAGTTCACTGAAGAGGCTGGGATCAAAAATCCCAACCTCATTTTTGCTTAGTTATACACCTATAATTTATTAGTAGATTAAACTGTTTGTTGGTATTTTAAAATTCAAAAGCTCCTTTGAACAAAACTTCCTTTCTCTATCCACAACCTTAACCAATCTACCGAATTGTTGAAACCATAAAATTCTAGGTCTATCAAATTAAGACTTGGTCTACAGATTTCTGTCCCACTGTTTTTTTCTTTATCTTAAAAAGTCAAGTAGAAGCCTGTATAGGACTTATGAACTAAAAAAGCCACCCAATGGGATGACTTAATAGGGAGATTATTATGAAAAAGAAAAGTTTAGGATATTTGTTACAACAAGTTAGGAGGTCTTCTTGTAACTGTCTATAGTATACCCGGCCTATCTTAAACAAATCTTAAAAATCTCTTAAGACCAAACACTTTCTAAAATATTGGTTTGTTCACGATCAGGACCTACTGAGAACGTCGAAATACGAACCCCAACCAACTCGCTCACACGACGAACATAGTTACGCGCATTCTCAGGAAGATCTTCCAAATCACGGACTCCAGTGATGTCTTCTGACCAACCTGGCAATTCCTCGTAGATAGGTTTGCAACGTTTTAATTGCTCAAGACTAGCTGGGTAGTGGTCAATACGTTGACCATCGAGATCATAAGCCACACAGATTTTCACAGTATCCAAACCGCTCAAAACATCAATAGAATTCAATGAAAGATTGGTAATACCAGATACACGGCGACTATGGCGCATCACAACTGAGTCAAACCAACCCACACGACGTGGACGGCCAGTTGTTGTACCGTATTCATGACCTACTTCACGGATGCGATCTCCCACTTCATCAAACAATTCAGTTGGGAAAGGTCCGTCCCCTACACGACTCGTATAGGCTTTACAAACACCTACAACCTTGTCAATCTTACTTGGACCAACACCAGACCCAATTGTCACACCACCAGCGACAGGGTTTGAAGAAGTAACAAATGGATAAGTCCCTTGGTCAATATCCAACATAACACCTTGTGCCCCTTCAAACAGCACACGTTTGCCATTATCAAGTGCATCGTTCAAGATAACGGATGTATCTGTCACATATTGCTTGATTTGTTGACCATACTCATAGTATTCTTCAAAAATATCATCAACTGAAATAGGGGTGCTATCATATAATTTTTCAAACAAACGATTCTTTTCCGCAAGATTGCGTTCTAAACGCTCACGAAAAATCTCTTTATCCAAAAGATCCGCAATACGAATTCCAACACGAGCAGCTTTGTCCATATATGCTGGACCAATTCCCTTTATTGTAGTACCAATCTTATTATCACCCTTAGCTTCTTCTTGCAAGCGATCCAACTCAATGTGGTAAGGCAAAATAACATGCGCACGATCAGAAATACGCAAGTTATCAGTTGTCACACCTTCCTCATGAAGATAGCTCAACTCTTTCACAAGAGATTTCGGGTTTACAACCATTCCGTTTCCAATAACTGAAATTTTTTCAGGGAAGAAAATTCCAGATGGAATCAAGTGCAACTTAAATTTCCTACCATCAATCACAATCGTGTGACCAGCATTATCACCACCTTGATAACGAGCAATTACCTCTGCATTAGCTGAAAGAAAATCTGTAATTTTCCCTTTACCTTCATCGCCCCATTGGGTACCTACAACAACAACTGAAGTCATAATAAAATTCGTCTGAGCTACTAGGAGCTCGTCCTTTCTCATATACATGGCAGGAATTTCACCCGCAATTATATCTTACAATTTATTATAAGAAAAAAACACTATTTTATCAAGAAGAAACAGTAGAAAAGATTTGGAATTTCTGTAAATAACAAAATCCAAAACCTTAAAAATTAAACAAAATCCTAAAAAATATAAAATCAATACAGATTATTGTTCGTGATATATGATTTATGAGTTTCTTATTGGATAAGAGTTGTACCACCTTGCAGGAATTTATCTAGATATAGACGATAAGCTGTTTTAAAGTGATATAGTGAAAAGTCACTATCACTTTTTATTTTAAATCGGATTAAATAATATAGTAAAAACCGAAGATGAAGTGATTCCCACTCAGCACAACTCTGACCTAAAGAGGCATATTCTTGTTCAACTAGTTTCAAAAAGACAAATGCTCGTTCATAAAATTTCTGAAGCATATAAAAATTCCCTTTCTTATTACTAACACTAGTCTAACAAAAAAAGGAATTAAAAAAGCTTCAAATCCTATAAAAGCAGAATTTAAAGCTAAACGAACTGAAAGTAAAATAAAGATGTAATTATAGGTACAAAAATTAAGATTTAGATTTTCAACTGTCTACTTCACTTATAAATCATAATTACCCGTCTGTACACTTCACCCGACGGAGCAAGACGTACTAATTTAGTTACATAAATAAAAAAACGTTCAATGAACGTTTTTTCAGTACTCCGCCAGTAGGACTCGAACCTACGACATCATGATTAACAGTCATGCGCTACTACCAACTGAGCTATGGCGGATAAAAGCTAAGCGACTTCCATATCTCACAGGGGGCAACCCCCAACTACTTCCGGCGTTCTAGGGCTTAACTGCTGTGTTCGGCATGGGTACAGGTGTATCTCCT